>LBYP01000018.1 GCA_000996245.1 Parcubacteria group bacterium GW2011_GWA2_40_23
AACAACGACTAAAATTTACTTAAAAAGCCAGTAATGTGGCGGAATATTAAGAGTTAAAATGAGATTTTGTATCATTGTTGTGGTTTTTCAACGCTCTCGCAGCAACACATGCAAGGACGTAGCAAAGCTTTACCATACGATTTGCGAGCCCCGCTACTTTGCGACGGATTCAACAGTGGGGCGAAGCAATCTCTTACTCGTTTCCGAAGGATATGATTAAGAGATTGCCGCGTCGCTTTTTTAACAAAGGTGCTCCTCGCAAATCGGATAATAATACAGCTCCCTATCTGGAAGCTGTCTTGTTTGTGAAGTTAATTCTTTTAGTCGCCTCGCTCCTCATCACCTTAAACATACTCGGAGTCCGAAAGCGCGTCACTTTTTTATTTGTCTTATGCGCGTAATTTTTCATATCATCGTTTATAAATCTTGCGTAAAAATCGATACAAACCCAACTTCACCGGTTGATAATTTTTTTCATAAGTTCCTAAATATTCTGTTAGTTCTGCTTCTGGTGAAAAACCTTTTTTAAATCTCGTAAAACCAGCCCAGGCAGCTTCTTGTCCCTTAACACCTTCTGGCGCAGCACCCCAAAAGTCGTAAAACCACATATCTTTATCTTTCGCATCTTTAATCGCTTTCCATTGCAATAAATATGGCGCCATAAGTGCTCGCGCTTCGTAATCGGACGCACCAATCAGATAAGTTGCCGTATGATTCCAAAAAATCATAATATTAGCCGCCACTACCCTGCCCGCATATTCAGCCAAATACAATTGTGCAAAGGGACTTTCTAATAATTTCTTAAAATAATCAGCTCCAAATAATTTAATCTTTTGACGCATTTCTGTTTTTTTCAAAAGCTCATGAAATTCTTTAAACGAATTATTATCAACTTTGATGCGAATCATCTTTTTTTCGGCCAGACGAATATTATAACGTGCCTTTTGATGCATTTGTGCTAAAAGTTCCTCATCTGATTTACGAATATCGAGAATCAATGTATGTCGTGGTTGAATATCATAATCTGATTTCACAAAACCAGATTCATTATATAAATCTAACCATTCTTTTTCATTAACCGCTGGATCTAATTCAAAAGTTAAGACTTTTTCTTCTTCCGCCAAATGGTCAACTGCAGTTATAAATAAATCCCAACATTTTTGACGATTTACTTCTGGACTAATAAGTGGGCTCTTTGGCGCATGTAAAGAAAACTGGCCTAATTTTAATGTTGTTAAAAACAAAAACATAACGGCCACAATCTGGCCATCAGATTCTATAAGATAACGCCAAGTTTTAGATTTTTGAGTAGCCAAAAAATCTGCCCAGCCCCAGGATTGCAAAAAAGAACCATTTTCGTGTTGCTCGACAAAATGATCCCAGTTTTGTTTATCGTTGATTACGGCTTCGCGTAGTATCATAGTGACAAACTTATTACGTCGGCATATATCATGTAACATATATCACAAACTCTGATACATGATATGTGATACAGGACAAATCTAATACAGCTATTCGTAACATTATTTGGTAAGAAACTTTAAAACGGCTTTCACTTTAGCACCAGATTCCTTAATTTCTGGATCAATCTTCTTTAAAGCTTCTTGCGCTTGTCGTGCTTGATAGCCCAGTGACACCAAGGCATCAATAACATCAGAATCTGCATTCATTTCTTCGGAAGTCTTTATGCCGTCAAATCCAACTAACACGGCCATCTTATTTTTCAATTCAAGAACAATTCTCTCTGCTGTCTTTGCTCCAATGCCAGAAACTTTTTTAAGGATGGCCGGATCCTCGTTGACAATAGCCGACTTAATATCTTTGGCACTGGCAACAGAAAAAGCATTCATCCCTGTTTTTGGTCCAACGCCAGAAACAGAAATCAGTTTCTCAAATAATTCCAATTCCTCCAAAGTCAAAAATCCAAAGAGCTGAAGCGCATCCTCACGTACATGCTGATAAATAAAAAGTTCTAATTCATCACCGCTATTTTTACCGAGCAAAATATTCTCTGGCACAAAAACTTTATAGCCGATTCCTTGATTTTCTAAAACCAAAAAATTTTCTTTTTTAAATTTAATTGTGCCTTTAATAGATGCTATCATACTACTACAATTTTACACCTTTAATGCCTTCTTGGACAATCGACGGCGCAGGAGTGTCATCGGTGCCACAGCATCTTTCATATCCAAATATACAATCGTTTCCTGCCCGCCATGCGCTTCTTCCATTTTCTTATACTTTTTATCTTCTATATTCTTTATTCTATATTCAAAATTATTTCCACATGGAGGAATAAGCTCCAGTGTATCTCTAACCTTAAATTGATTATGAACCAAAACCTTTGCTTGACCATTTTTATAGTCGATGACCTCACCGCAAAATTCCCACGGACAATAATCATGACTTTTATTAACTTCTTGTTCGACTTCTTCTTTACCAAATAAAAAGCCTTTGGTGTATCCACGATTTTGAGTTTTTTTGAGTTCCTCAATAAATGGTTTAAAATTTTTGATCGTTTTCTTTGCGTCGATAACCTCTCGATAAACTTTTACGGTATTAGCTAAATAATAAATGCTTTTAGCACGCCCCTCGATCTTAAATGACATGACGCCAGCCTTTTTTAATTGATCTAAATACTCAATAAGACATAAATCACGCGAATTCATAATATATGTTCCGCGATCATCTTCTTCGATTTCCAAAAGATCGTCGGGACGAGTAACCTCTCCAATAAAATGGCGGAACTGCCAACGGCAAGGTTGAGTGCAATCGCCAAGATTCGCACTTCTGTTGGTATAATATTTCGAAAGCAAACATCTTCCAGAATATGACATGCACATAGCGCCATGAACAAAAACTTCGAGTTGAACTTTAGGAACTTTTTTATGAATTTCTTTAATTTCTTTTAAGGTAACTTCGCGTCCAAGAATAATTCGTTTGACGCCTTGTTCGTACCAAAATTTTGCTGCTTGCCAATTAGTACAATTCACTTGCGTGGAAAGATGTATCTCTATTTTAGGACAAATCTTTTGTGCGAGTTTAATTACTCCCGGATCAGAAACAATAAGCGCATCAGGTTTTAATGTTTTTAAAAGTTTAAGATGCTTTTCTAATTTTTCTAAATGTTTATTATGAGCAAAAATATTCGTGGTCACATAAACCTTCTTGCCGAGTTGATGCGCATAATCGATGCCGACTTTAAGACTCTTTAAATCGAATTGATTAATACGGACTCGCAAAGAAAAATCTGGGATACCACAATAGACAGCATCAGCGCCAAACTCTAAGGCGTACTGTAATTTCTTTAAATTCCCGGCTGGAGCTAGTAATTCAGGCTTATTCATATAGACTAAATTTAGCAAAAATTTAGCTTTTTTACAATTTTATCTAAAATTACGCAAATTCCGTATTGACAAAAGTTTAAGTTTATATTATACTAATAGGTCTGCGATGGACACAAACGGAGGTTCCACATGTACTTCTCCACTGAGCAAAAATGGACGTTCTACCAACGTCTACAGACTTGTCTTGCCCTCGGCGGCACGTTCTACATCAACACCCACATCGATCCTGACCAGGATGGTGCCGGCGCTGCCGCGCTTATCATGAACAAGTTCAATCTGCCCCCGACCACCACCCAGGTCGCGTTTCATTTCATCCCGCAAGGAGAGGTGTTGACTCGCGAAGCTTTTGCGGCTCTCTATCAGTTGGAGCCGCACGACCTAGTTATGAACATCGACACCGGAAAGGTGCTCGATATCGACAACTTGGTGTTTGACCACCACTACCCTGAGTGTCCGTTCCATTCGGCCACGGACATCATCTACGACCTCCTCTACCTCCGCGAGGGCTACAGTCCTCCACCGAAGTACGCCCAAGATATCGTGCAGTTCGTGAACCGAATCGACTCGGGCCACGAAGTACAAGATTTCCCTCCGGAAGTATACGGCGACATCGATCTTTGCAACCAAATGTTGCACGATGCTCACGGCCGTGTCGGCCGTTTCGTCGCTAATCTGCCGGGACCCCAGTGGCTCATGGTCATGATCAAGCACGCGCCGCCCGGAACGCCGGACAACTGGAAAATGGCAAACCTCGTCTTCGCGCTGGCATGCGAAATTCAGCGCGCAAAAGACTTCTCGAATGTCGAGCGCACGTTCGTTTCGATTATCGAGCCTCAACTCGAAATCAAGGAAATAAACGGACTGCACATCGCCTTCTCGTCCAAAAACCCGTTCACACCCAGCGACTTCCGAGACGCCATGAATCGTCGTCACGCTAACGACGTAGACGTCGTTGTCTACGAGAACACGGGCATGCCCGAAGAACGTGGACGCTACGCCGTCGCAGTCCTGAGTCGCAAGACGGACATGGTGGGAGGTATGGCGGAACTCAGAGACACCATGCAACAGTTGGCACCGAAAGCCAAGATCTTCCTGCATCCCAAGCTGTTCCTGATCTACGGCAGGGCGATCAACGGAATCCCCCTGCCCTTCGACTTCAACAAGCTCAAAGCTCTGGTCGAAGCTCACCTTTCGTGGCGAGATCCGACGATTCCGCGAACAGTAATATTCACCAGTACGGAGGCAACACTTGCCTGATCAACCCCGACGCTTTGGCTCTTGCCGAAGCGTCGTTTTCTATCCCGAACCCACCACTGTGGGTGAGGGACCTTTTTTATCTCAATCAATCTGTTAAGCTTAATATATGAAAATAAACAATCAAACAATTAAACAAATAATCAACAAAATCAGCTCGGAAAAAGTAATTTCGATCCAACCTCTTGAAAAAAACTCCAAACGCAACTACTTAGTCGAAACAAATATTGGCAATTTTGTTTTTTCTTTTTATTCTGATGGCCCACGTTACCGAACTCTCGGAGAATTAAAAGCTCAACAGGAATTGAGTGATTACCTTCTTAGTAAAAAGCTCCCAGTCGCAAAAATAATTTCTATTTTCAAATTAAAAGATGAGAAAACAAATATTCTCATTAAAAAATACATAGTCGGACGATCAAAATCAACACCGACCAAAGCCGAACTCAGTCAATTCGCTAAAATGTTTGGACAATTTCATAAACTGACACAAAATTTTAAAACTAAAAATAAATTTCAACATCACTGGGATCTTCAGTCGACACTTCGACACGCAGATGAACTTAAGCATGAATTCCCAAAAGATAAATTTTTATTAAAAATACAATCTGAACTGAAAAAAATTGAAATTCCGAATAAATTACCGAGTGGCATAATTCACGAAGACCTTGGTCGCCGTCATGTTCTGTGGAATCGCACCAAGATTGTTGGCTTTATTGATTTTGAACGTAGTTATTATGCTCCACTTGTTTATGATTTGGGCCAGTCAGTACGCGGTTGGTGTTTCTATTCTAATTGGCAAAAATGGTGCAATAAAAAATTAACTAACCTGCTTAAATTTTATTCAACTCAAAGAAAAATCACTGTTGAAGAGAAAAAATATTTGTTCGACGCCATTAAGTTTGCAGTGATCGAGAGAGCTTTATCATTTTATATAAAATATTTACGTCAGAAAGATAAGTCAGCCAAAGAATATACAAAACATTCGCTAAATTATCTACTACCACTGCTAGAGAAAAAGAAAACTAAAATTCAATCTATTATAAACGCCGCCTAGTTATGAAACTACGCGGCGTTTTGGTACGTGCAGGGCTAGACCTGCACGTACCCATTGGAAACACGAGTCGACTTCCGCAGCAGGAAGAAAAACGGCAGCGTCAGAAGCAGACAGATACCCGAGAAGAACCAGCAATTGAGGATTGGAACTCTCTCGAGAAGCAACCCCGAGAGGAACCAACCAGCCCCAGCTCCTAGACGAGTTACCACGGAAGTGATCGAACCCATGGTTGCGCGAATCGCACTCGGAATCTGCTTTTGCAGATATGATTCAGACAAGGAGCTCCACGAGCCTCTCGGTATTTCGTGGAAGCAAAAGAAAAAGACAACCAGCAATGGACTAATCTGCTGTGCCATAAGCAGTACGAGCACACTAGTCAACAACTGCACGATGAAAAGCAATGTCACTTCGGACGAATTGTCTTTCTTCAACAGACAGCTCACTGTGTGCGAGCCCAAGAAAAGACTAAACGACACCCCCAGCCAGATGAGAAGAATGGACCCAATACCAAATTCCTTTTCAAAGTAGAGAGACCATTGTTGATTCATTGGCTGCAGCGCGAACAAAGTTAAGCAGGTAATAATGTAGAAGTAGCGCAATTCTTTTTTATTCCAAGAAAGACTAAAACCTGCTTTGAAAATCTGAATAGTCTTTTGCCAATTTTCTTTCCAGCCAAGTTTTTCGTGGACAAAATAACTTTCATCAACGAGCCAGAAACACAGAATGGCTAAGCCCAAGATTCCGAGACATGCCACGAGCCAAGGTAATGGCAGATAGATACTGGCCAGCAAAGCACCAATGAAGCCGCCAACAACACTGGCTAGATGTGCAAACTTTTCACCATTGCTCCAGACAACGCCGAACTTGTTCTTTCCATTGTGATGCGCAATGGAATCATGAAGCCACGCCTGTAAGGATCCAGAAATAAAACTTACACCAAGGGCGATGATCATTTCTGCTGTTGAATACATCCAGAGACTGTGGCTCGAGAAATACCATAAGTGCCCGAAGCTGCATACGAAGAGACCGATGATTATTGAACGCTTTCTACCGAAACGATCGCCAACAATACCTGTGGGTATTTCGAAGAGAACGACCGCCAGCAGAAACATGGTGTTAATGATACCGATCTCGCTCGGCTTCATGCCACCATCTTTCAGGAACAGCACATAAGTCGGAAACGACAGCGCAAAGAAGAATCGATCCAGCACCTTGAACAGGAAGAAATTGCGCTCGTGCTTGTCGGACATGATGACCCCCTGGTTGTGGGTTGTACCCTTAATTTGTAATGATCACAGCTAGAAGCAAAAAATGCGTCCAGCCGATCTGGCTGAACGCATTATATATTGTTGTATTGGTAGGGGTTCAAAATTTTGAACCCTTACCAATATACGCAATTATTCGTGCAAACAGATCGACTTGAGCCTTTTGGCAGATACCAAAAAGCGCAACAGAATAATCTTCTGTCATCTGCATGCGTTGATAATTGTGTCCGTTTGGATTCATATTTTTTGTCCCTATATAATATAGGACGTAATTTTGTGAAAACCATTACAGGAATGATTGACTTTACACTGTAACCTGAAATTTTAATTTTGTCAATATTGGCTATATTTAAACAAAAAAACGTCATCATACCCGCGGGGTAGACGACGTCATGAGATTAGAACTCGTAGGTGAACCGCGGACCGCGTCGAGTCCAACGTGACTTGATGATGCGAACTTGGATCTCGGTCTTGTAGATCACCGCGAGGTCCTCAGCGATCCAGCGCCGACGATTCCAGCAGGCACGAAGCATTTCTTTGGCAATGCCAGGAATGTTACGCCAGTCGCGCGGCTTGCCAGTTCCTTTCCAGCCAGTCTTGGGCTTCCAAGAATACTTACCTTTCTCGAACCAGCGCTGAGCACGCGTCAGCCAGAACAGTGGGTATGCCCACCATACCGGCATGACGTAGAAGATGAGATCGTACGTGGAGAGGGGTCTCAACCCACTGTGTCCCTGTGGTGCATGGACATCTTCGATGATGGTCAGGCTGTCGCGACGATCGAGGATCGTCGGCACATCGCGCGGGTCGAGCACGCTCCACGTATCACGCGCGTCGCGCACAGTCGTAAAAGCGTCAGCATCGTACTGAAAGAAAGGGACTCCGAACTTACTGAGCGCAGAGACAAGCTTCCGACGAAGTGTACTCTTTCCGCAAATACCGATTCCCGTAATAAGCACGTTCATTTTGTGCCTCCATGCACGGTTTTGTTCGGACTGGTTAGCTTATATTAAAGTAAACAAATAATCAACCCAGTACTATAAAGTGTGCCCTTTAAGTGCTGGGCAAGTAAAACAAAAAAAAAAGTGCTCCATCCGATTTGCGAGCCCCGCAACGTTAAAGTGCTAATTCGGGACGTGGCAATCTCTTGATCAAATCCTTAGGAAACGAATTAGAGATTGCTTCCCTGCACCAGAAAGTGTTCCCTTTCGGTACGGGGTAAACGTCGTTAAATATTTTAGAAAAGCCTCCTCGCAAATCGGATGAAATTTAATTACAAATCTATCTTCTCTCCCAAAATAGGTTTTGGTTTTAGAATGTTAATGTCGAGCCAGGCTTTGAAGCTGGCCGGCCATTCTCTTAAAGAAAATTTCCATTTATAAAAATACCCGCGATCAATGGCCGGCACACCCAAAGCAGATACGCCAAGTTCTTCGCAAAGGTATAAGGCCCGCGGCAAATGATAAGCTTGAGTTATTAAAACAATTTTATTTAAAGAAAAAATTTCTTTGACTCTATAACAACTGTCATAAGTTCGGCGACCAGCATAGTCAAGAATGATAACATCCTCTGGCAAACCTTCACCGATAGCAAAATCTTTCATGGCCTGCACTTCATTATAGTCGACGGTTGGATTAGCGCCACTCATTATAATCTTGCCAACCTTACCATCTTGATAAAGTTTTATGGCTGTCAAAACTCTATCCTCTAAAACATGACTAGGCCCACCTACCTTATTAAGCCCCGCACCAAAAACCAAAGCAATATTTGGACCTTCGATCTTTTCGGATGTTATAATCTCATCTTTGAACTTGGACTGAACATGCCAACTAATAAATAAAAAAAACAGAACCAAGATTAGCCCTGACCAAAATAAAATCTTTATAAACCTAGACCAAGGTTTATGAACTTTTCGATAAGAACCTCTCTCGATCCCAATATCCATCGCAATATTATAAAGTATTTAAAATTCCTTCTGCAGAAATTAGTCCAGTAACAGCGGCTCCGGTGATGTTTCCAGAAACTCCAGCTCCATCCCCAGCGACATACAGTCCCTTTATTTCTGTTTGCAAATTTTTATCTGTTTGAATCTTAGATGATCGTAATTTAATTTCCGGCGCATATAATAATGTATGGCCAGAGTTGATCCCCGGCAAAACTTGATCTAACATTTCTAAACCTTCAGTAATGTTGGTGACGATTCTGTGTGGCAAGGCCATGGAAATATCACCAGGAGTAACATCACGCAAAGATGGAATCACAAAACTTTTGTCGATTCTATCCCAGGTGCTACGTCTTCCCTTTTGCAAGTCAGTCAGCCGTTGAAGGATTGGTTTGCCTCCACCAATAGTTGTCGCCAATTTAGCGATTGACTTGGCATAAGCGATGGTATTTTCAACTGGTTCAGTCAATGAAACCTCTGAAACAAAAGCAAAATTCGAATTCTCTGTATTATTATCAGAATTGGAATGACCGTTCACACAAACAAAGTCATCGTACTGTTCAGCAGCCACATAACCTTTAGGACAGGGACAAAACGTTCGCACCACATCATCAAACGTTGGCGTGCGCATCATAAAGATTGTTTCGTACATAAGTTCAGCATGTTTTTTCAAAACTGCCTCAGCAAATTCAACTCGCACACCGATTTCAACTTTTTCGTAAGTGTAAGCCAATCCCAATTTTTCAGAAAGTTGCTGCAACCAATGCGCTCGTATTCTACCTGGAGCTAAAATTACTTTCGAAGCATACAAATTCTGCCCATTACTCAAACGAACGCCCTGAACAGTTTTATCCTGAACCAAAACATCGACAACTTCTGTTTTATCTTTAATGGTGACGTTCTTGGAAATTAAAAAGTCTTCAAAGTTTTTGATAACTGCTGGTAATTTGTCAGAACCGACATGTTGAGCCTTGCGAATAAATAATTTAATGCCTTTTTTCTTAGCATTATCAGCTAAAGTTTTGGCTTCTTCCATGTTGCGTGGATAATATTCGGCATGCACTCCAAACTGGGTAAAAATAAGTTCAACTGCATCTAAATATTTTTGATATTCATGCGGTTGGTAAAGATGGAACATTTTTTCGTGACTCAAAACCGGAGTGTAATGTAACTTTCCGTCCGAAAAAGTTCCTGCACCACCCACGCCCGACATAACTTCATGTCTTTCGCGATTTTTAATCAAATTTCCTAATTCAACTAAACAAATATTGAGTGACGGGCGATTCCGCACCAACTCATAGGCCGCAAAAATTCCAGTTGGGCCAGCACCGACAATGATGACATCGAATTTATCCATAAAATACTAATTACTAATCTTATTACGAATCTACGAATCATTACTAATTACTCCTTTGTCATGGTGAGGTGCGCTTCTGGATTTCATTATAGTGAAGCCTCGAAACATGACGCAATCGTTAGCTCTTGGTCAACGTGATTTTTAATTTCTCATCATTAACCTTAACTTCATTCGTCCCCTCCCCAACTTTAATTGACGCCAGCAATGTTGCCTTACGTAATTGTTCGACAAAATTTTCTTTTGTAAAGAATTCTTTTAACTGTTCACTTTCCGTCGAGTAGACTAAATCAGCCTTATCTTCGATAGTAAAACCAGCTTCTTTACGAAGATTATTTACTTGACGAGTAATCTCACGAACCAAGCCCTCCCATTTCAATTCTTCGGTTATCTCTAAGTTCAAAGCAACTTTAAGATCACCGCTTTCCTTCATCATGCGACCAGGTTTGATGATAATGCCTTCAGTCCACTTAACTTCTTTGACATTCAATTCCTCCGCGATGATACGCTCGAACTCTTTGTTCAATTCCTTAGCTTCGTAACGAATGTATTGTAATGGTTGACGCACTTTAACCTTAGCTTCGTCGCGCGCAGCCAAACCAAGCTCCACAATTTCACGAACGCGCGACATGTCTTCGAGAATTTTCTTGTCGATCGCTTTTTTATCTACTTCTGGCCAATCTTGCAAGTGGACTGAATCTTTATTCCCAAGAGTTTGCCAGATATGTTCAGCTAAATATGGCATGAATGGTGCTAAAACCAAAGACAATTTTTCGAGAGCTTGACGTAAGGTCGCTCCGGCTGGAGAAATCTCCGATTCCTCTTTAAAGCGGTCGCGACTTCTGCGTACATACCAAGTTGAAAGTTCATCAATATAATCAGCGATGGGACGAGCAGCCTTAGTTAATTCATAAGCTTCCATTTTTTCGCCAACTTCTTGGATCAATAAATTAGTCTTTGTCATTAACCATTGATCTAGAACGTTTTCGCTCTTGGCTTTAACATCGACTCGAGCTTCATACATCTTATAGAAATTCAAAACATTCATTAAGATCAAAACCACTTTTTTGTAAACTTCATCCACGCCTTTTTCAGAGAAACACAAGTCCTCAGCGCGCATAACCGATGCGCTCGTCAAATAAAAGCGAAGTGCATCGGCGCCATATTTATCTACAACCAGCATTGGATCTGGATAATTTTTTTTGCTCTTAGACATTTTTTGGCCATCTTCTGCCAAAACGATTCCGTTGACGACAACATTTTTATAAGCATTTTTATTAAATAATGAAACGCCTAAAACATGAAGGACATAGAACCAAGCACGACATTGATCAACGCCCTCAGCGATAAACTCAGCAGGGTAATTAGCTTCAAACTTGGCTTTATTTTCAAACGGATAATGCATCTGGCCGTAAGGCATGGAACCACTTTCAAACCAACAATCCAAAACTTCTGGGATGCGTTTCATTTTTTTACTACACTTATCACAAGGGATTTCTAATTTATCGACAAAATGCTTGTGTAAATCTTCGACTTTAGATCCGCTCAATTCTTCCAATTCTTTTTTAGAACCAATAACTTTGATATTACCACATTCGCATTTCCAAACCGGTAATGGGTTTCCCCAATAACGAGAACGAGAAATGGACCAATCACGTGCGCCTTCCAACCATTGACCAAAACGACCTTCTTTTAAATGGTCAGGAACCCAATTGATCTTTTCAGCATTTTTAAGCAACGCTTCTTTCTGTTCAGCTACTTTTACGAACCAAGAATTGGTGGCGTAATTTAATAATGGTGATTCGCAACGCCAGCAAAATGGGTAGCTATGCGCATATTTTTCTTTAGAGAAAATTAAACCTTTGGCTGATAAATATTTCAAAATCTCAACATCAGTGGCGGCTGGGTCTTCCTTGGGTTTAACTTCTTTACCTGCAAAGTCTTTGACGTCTGCAGTGAAACGACCATCTTGACCCACATGTTGAATGAAAGATAACTTTTTTTCTTGACCTAAACGCATATCATCCTCACCAAAGGCTGGTGCGATATGAACAACACCAGTTCCATCTTCAGTAGAAACAAAATCTGCACTTTCGATCACATAAAGATTTTCTTTGTTGATCAAATCAGCATCTTTATAATAATCAAATAGTGGAACATATTTTTTCCCGACTAAATCACTACCTTTAAAACTGCCCAATACCTTATATTCTTTACCGTCGAAGAATTTAGCGACCAATTCTTTTACCAGAATATATTTTTCTTCACCCATTTCTACTTTGACGTATGTTAAATCAGGTCCGACAGCCAATGCGACGTTTCCAGGAAGAGTCCACGGCGTTGTCGTCCAAGCAAGCACATAGGTTTTTGGTTCGTCGACTAGTTCAAATTTTGCGGTGACGGAAATATCTTTGACGTCTTTATAATTTTGAGACACTTCAATATTACTCAACGTTGTTTCACAACGGGGACAGATATGCATGCTCTTGTGCCCTTCATATAACAAATTTTTATCCCAAAGACTTTTAAACACCCACCAGACTGATTCCATAAAATCTACGTCCATGGTCTTGTAATCATTTTCCATATCAACCCAACGACCTAAACGTTTTACAATGCGCTTCCATTCATCGGCATAAATTAAAACTTTAGACCGGCAAGCTTCGTTAAATTTATCTACGCCCATGGTTTCAATGTCTTTGCGGCTATTGAGATTTAATTCTTTTTCAACAATATTCTCGATTGGTAATCCATGACAATCCCACCCCCAGCGACGTTCCACGCGCTTACCTTTCATAGTCCAAAAACGTGGCACCAAATCTTTCATGGTTCCAGCGACTATGTGGCCATAATGCGGCAGGCCAGTAGCAAAAGGAGGCCCATCATAAAAGACATAAGAGTTTGATTCTTTACGATTTTCAACTGACTTTTCAAAAATTTTATTTTCTTCCCAAAATTTCATTATGTCTTCTTCGATTTGGGGAAAAGTTTTTTTGGTTTCCATAGTGCTATGTAACCAGTAACCAGAGACCAGTCACCAGTAATTATTTATGAATATTTAATTGACTTTCTGTTGATTTGATTAATCCATTGATTAGTTTACCCACTGTTTTTGTATCAATAAATAACCTGTTAAAAATGTTCTCCCCGATAAAACCCAAGTCTTTTACAACAAAGAGAAAATTTTGTACCTCTGCCAGAGATGCCCGTGAATTATAATAAAACCTAATCTTGTCTTTAAAATAATATCTTTCATAGCCTTCTGCAATGTTCGCCGTTATCGAGCTTGCAGCTCTTTGTATTTGAGAAATCAATCCAAACTTTTCTTCAGGAGGGAACAATTTAGTAAGTCTATAAATAGCTAATACCAAAGCATGTCCATTTTGCCATGCAAGCAAATCATTAAAATCTTTTATTTCTTTTTTCTCGTCCATATTTCTGGTCACTGGTTACAGGTGACTGGTCACACAGAAACTTAAATACAAAAACCCCAACTGCCAAGAGTCCGGGTTTATTTGGACGTTACCATCTTGAACTTTAACTTAATTTACGCTTTTACGGGCGCACCCGACTGAGTCTACTCACATTGTCATCCTGAGGTGCGAGGCGTAATGCAATGAAGACGAGCCTCGAAGGAGACAATGCTTTCTTTCAATGGCTTCTCTGACGATAATCAGAGTCAACTGCCTTTAATATTGTCGCTAATATAGTATCATAAAACACCTTTTAGTCAATGAAAACGAAAAGATCCTCGGCAGTGAAGCTTTGGACCTCTTAGGGGACAGCCCCGCACCTTGCAGCGCGTGGTGATCCGACCTTCGCCAGGTCGGATGGGATTGCTCCCAGTCACCTCCCAAAAATGAGGGAAAACTTACGGTCTAGGCCAGCCGTAAGTAGAAGCGTTTGCTCAGGTTCCATGTAGAAAATGGATACTCCTGAGTGACCACCCCTCGACTGTACGCGTCCGTACACGTCGACGAGCAAACGCCTTTGACCTCACGTGCGCTTCGACCTGTTGTCGATGTACGCTTGGCTCCGGGGGACTTCCCCGCGAGTCGCTGGGTTTCGTGAACCCCGGGTGACACCAGCTTATTGGATTCGTTACACACAGGGCCTGCAGACCCTGCATGAATAAATCCATGCGTAGGGTCCGGACCCTGCGCTCCCGCTTTTCAACCCATACTTTGCCCTCACAAAGCCGGGTCTTGCGGTTTGGCCCAACGCTGGTGGCCCACGCTAGAAACGATCTCTTTTCATTTCTAATGTGGGACACCCGTTGGTTGATCAGGTCACAGCTCATTCCCCCACTTAAGGGTAGAGGAAATGAGAGCGCACTCATCTTTCCTAAGCTCAGATAGTCTAAATGTTGAATTGTAGCCACTGGCTTGGAATAAAGAGTAATTTTCCAGGAACAAGGTTAAAGGTAATAATTGGTAGCCGTGTTCCGAGACATTCAGCCTAGGCTTCAAAGAGCACTGGCTGATAATCCTTCCAAAGAAGGAATTGTTGTTCACTTTCATTTGCAACTTTGTATGATAGCAAATCCTTTTAATTTTGTCAAGCCCTATGACCAAATTTGATAAAAGTTATTTAAATTTAGCCAATAAAACATGTTGATAGCTTTCGACAAAATTACCATGCTTTATAAAATATTAATTTGAAAATTTAAAAAGCAAAAGCTGATGTCCAATTTCTTAACGCTTAACGATGCTAATCCCCTTAAACCGAGAAAACACACCTCATATTGACCCAATCGATTGTTTTTGCTATTATTCAATCACGTTTGATTTCTATAAACTGCTTCCTTGATGATGGGCTTGCCCTAAAGTCATGCGAAGCATGTACTTTAGGGCCCTTAGCTCATTTGGTAGAGCACCTGCTTTGCAAGCAGGGGGTGATCGGTTCGATCCCGATAGGGTCCACCATACAGTACACGTTTCTCGTGACTGTATGGTAAACCATACATTGAACGCACTAAAGTGCGTTTTTTTGTTTTAACATAGCTGGCTTGCCCTGCAGTTAAAGGGTACACTTTATACTGCAGGGTGCTTTTTGTTTCATGAAAACACTAGTGTTTTCTATTTAATTAGTTATACTAGATTAGAAGCAATATTAAATAACTTTATTTGTATGGTAAACTTTGACAAACCTCAAGAAGTTCTTTCCCCTAGCTCTAAAGACGCAGTAACAACAGCTCGCGACACCTTTAAAAAACAGCTGCTGCAAAACAGGAGGAAGCTTCCGTAAAACAAAAACAGCAAAACATTCGTCTGGCCGTAGTTTGCGAAAATCTTTATGCAAAAACAACTGAACGAACTAACTTTCAGGAATTTACAGTTGATGGTTCTGCTCTTGGTATTCCAGGTGAACTAAAAATAACATTAAAAACAAAAGAACATCGTGATGAGGACGAAATAGATGCCATTGGTGAAAACAAAAAAGGCAAACTATATGCAAGAGAAGTCGCCATCGACGAGATCATGGCCGTTCTCCCACCAGCAGAGGCTAGTAAATTTTTGCCTCAAGCAACAGAAGAACAATGGACATTACGTTATGCTAAAGCAGGTCTTGTTGTAGATTATAATGATGAAGGCCAAGCTTGGCGTGTACATACTTTCCCGGGCTTTAACACCCTCATGCGCGAAAGCGGAGAAGGTATTGCACTAACCAACAACGACAAGGTGCCTCAACTTGACGATGCCGCAATTGAAAAAATTCTCAGCCAAATTGCGGGAGAATAAAAATTTAATCGGTTATAAAAAAGAATCTTCAACTAAAGATTCTTTTTTAAAAAAAAATTTTCTTATTCAACAAACTTAACCAACTTCTTAAAATTCACTTCCCGTTTTTTTGTTTTATAAGCCGGATAACCAATAGCCACACCAATCATAAACTGATATTCTAACTTAAAAAGTTTTTTAATCTTGACTGCTCCAGGATAAACGTCGGCCATAGCAACAGCTCCAAGATTTTGTGCATGAGCAGCTAATAAAATGTTTTGCATACAAGCGCCAAGACCAAGGACTTCCACCGCATAAGTATAGAGTTGACGTGCATCAATTCTTTTTCCTTTTGCTTCACTAAAGCCTTGAGAATAAACTTCGCGATTAAAGATAAGAATTACGGCTGAAGATTCTTCTATTATTTTTATTGACTCGTTAGTTGAATCAAACATGCCCTTTATTTTTTTACCATCAGTTACATTTGTTGGCACACAATCATAATTTTTCATGTCGTCCCGAATGCAATCAGCAATGCGATTTTTTTCTTTACCTTGTAGAACCACTAAATACCATGGTTGTGCATTTTTAGACGATGGCGCTCGCAAACCAGCTTCAGCTATTTGTTCCAGCTGCTTTTTCGTAACTTTTCGTTTTGTAAAACTCCGTATGCTTCGACGAGTATTAATAAATTGTAGTAACTTGTTTCTCATATATTTTTTAAAACGATAGAGTATTATGGCCGCAAGCCTTACATCTTGGGCCCAAGACTACACCAGGATACTTTGCTACTATTTTTTCAGCTCGACGATACGCTTTGGCCATCAATTCATAACTTAGAGATGGCAACTTCTCTAAAGGCGTTCCAGGCGCTGGCCGGAAAGGACTTAATACAGGGTCACAACCGATGCAAGCCAAAGCTTCGACAGCTTTAAGTATTTCTTCAATTGGTTCCAATCCGATAACCAATAACGAACGGACCTTGCCCTGACCAAAAATTTTAACTGCTTTCTCTATAAACTTTAAATATTTTTCTCTGCCAATCAAGGCTTTTTCTGGTGCGTAAATTTTCAATAATTTCTCATTGTATAACTCTAGGTTAATACATAAACTGTCGATTCCGATCTTCTTTAATTCCTCAAGATCTAAAATATTTTCATTTGGGATCATCATTATATCAATCGGAATCCCTTTAAACTCCTTAGCGAATGATCGATAAAAATTTTTCATATATTCATAATCCGCTGGACGTGGCGTTCCACCAGAGATTAAAATGTGACGGCCAGGCAAAACAGGATCAACTAAAGCTACTTTTGTCGCCTCGATGCTTTCTTCGATCTTATCTTTTCTATATTGATAATTTTTTGAAAGGGTACAAAATTTACAGTGATTATTACAACCAGTAATTGGCGCCACACAAACTCTATCTGTGTGCGTGACAGCTAACTCAGAATATAAAATGCCTTGAGAATTCATTTTGTTATAAAAACTAGGAATTGGAATAACTTCGACTTCTAACCTTACTTTCCTATAGTGCAGATAGAATTTTGATTTAGAATAAACCAATCTAATTAAAGAATTTTTTACAAAATTGTAGTTATATTTAGAAAAAGGAGCATTAACATAAATCCCACTGGGAAATTTTAGAATAACACCTGAGTTAGTCCCATACGAATCTAAAGTTAAAGGTGTCTTAACAATGTTAAAAACACTTTGATCAATACTAATCCCTTTAGCAAAAATTTTTGTTTTAATCTTTTGTTCTAATGTCCACATAATTTTTATTTACTATTAATTCACTAAAAAAAACTTCTGTTGAAATATTCTTTAGTGACTGGGCAACCCGATTGTGGTCGGGTTGCCCAAGGACAGGAACTAGATCTTGACTTTGTACTGCGTGGCGAGCCGCTCGATGGTTTCTACGATCCGTACTTCGAGAGACTTCGGATGCTTTTGGGTCATGCGTTGCACCCAATCGAACTTGCATTCGCAGTTGAGCGAATCTGCCAGTGCGAGGATCTCCGCATGTTCGCTCGGTGCACAGGAAAAGCGCAGGATTTTTCTACGCAAGGTCGCTTCACAACCCGAGCAAAACTGTGAGACTTTGATCGTCGGGTCGTCCGTGACGAAGCCGAAGAAATGAATGTCCCGACAACGTTCTGCACCCAAGCGACGCATCAACGCCACCACAGACCAAGGACTCGGCAACTGGTAAAGACCTTCCTCGTACAGTTGCCCCACGAGTGTCCCCTTTTTCAGGTTCATGCTCATGACGATCAGCGCATCCGCGAGACCGCTGTCTTGCAACTCCACCGCCGACTGGTACACATCTTCGAGAGTCTCAGCTTCGGTCAAGAGCGGAGCACCGAGCTGGAGGTGAGCACAGACCTTCACATCGTAACAGTGCATGAGTTCGCACTTTTCACGCCAATCTGCTGGCAGGTGCTTATTGATGCAGCCTTCGCGCACCAACGGGTTCATGCTTTCGATGCCGAAGCCCATTTCGACCTTGACCGTCGACCCGAGGATTTGTCGGAGCTCGGACATGTTCGCGTCGGTGATGAACTCCAAGCGACTTTCGGTGGCCATCTCCACGATCTCGTACCGAGGGACAGCTGCCGCGATCCGCGACAGGATGTAGCGCCGTACGTCGGCCGGAACTTCGCTCGTGTCAAAGAAAGAACCGATGCCGTTGACGTTGAACAGGATGTACTTTCCCTGATCGCACTGCACAGACTCGATGTGATCGCACATTTCCTTGGCCGCCTGCATCAACTCCCAGTCTTCCGGCTTTTGCGGACGGCAGGTGTAGTCGCACATCGTGCAACCACCGGCCCAAGCATGCCGACAGCCCCTGGAGTTCAAGAACGAAAGCGGAGCGACACGACCGGGGAGCGCGGAAATGGGGAGATTGAAACAGCCCCAGTTCCCTTCGCTGATGCGACGACCGCGCTCTTCGCGCAACTTGCGCATGATCGGATTCCAGTTTTTGCGCGCGAACTCGAGAACGTTCTGCTTTTCCATTCACTCCTCCCAGTTTTTTTGTAAGAGTCCACATTGAACTCATCAGAACACACTTTTGCAAATGTACTCTGATGAGCGGGCGTCCTGAACTTGGTCAGGACACCCGCAAAACGAACTACTTCTGGCCTTCTGCAGGCTTCACCAACTTTAGCAGGAACTTGCGGATTGGCATGGTGAAGACTCTGAAGATCAGGATAAACAGCCCGGTTAGGCCAGTGAGGATGAGTCTGCGAATCAAGTGGAAGAGGAAACTACACAATAAACAAACCACAAAGAGCATTAGCCCAGCGACCATTAATGGCCAGAGGAAAGTCACAAGATAAGGATAATTCTTTTCCTCTTCCGGACAAGTCAAATACTTCAAGGCGTCAGGTGCATACACATAAGCATCAATGTTGCTTTCCCTGCCTAACATCTGGAAACTTAACCAGGGAAAAATGATAAAGGTCCAGAAGCCCAGATCGATACTAAATAGATAAGTGTGGCTATACTCGATATACCTGAAGTAGCGCTTTGCCACCTTCAGTTTTGCCAGTAGTAGCAAGTAGCCGATATTGATGTAGACGAAGCCACCAATTATCAGGACTGGAAACCAGATCCAGTGCGCACACACGAATTCCCAGAGATTTTCGAACATCATGGTCAGTTCCCCTTTCAAACAATCCTCTCAGCTACTTAGCCAAGTCGATTGTTTGCTGCTGGTTTTAATGAACTTCATCTTGACACTACATTGTACCAGATTTATTGCAAAATGTCAATGTTCAACACTACATCTTATTTTATAGACTTACTATTTGTTTAAATTTAGATAAATTAGAATAAAGTAAACATGTCAAGAGCGTACTTGACATATTATACAGATGTGCTATAATTAGAGTAGATTTAGATAAAACATCATCCACCCACAGATAGACATATAAATAAAAATCGCTAAATTTACCCTAAAGTACAGTATGAACTGACGTTAGGACAAGCTACAAAAAAATGGATTCTTTAAACGGAATTTTAATTAAACTAGGTCTTGAACCGTCAGTTGCTGAGATATACCTCTCCCTCATTAATAATGGAGAACAAAATGTTTCCCAGATTTTGGATAAAACAAATCTAAGTAGAACAACTGTTCATGATGTTTTAAATTATCTTGTGGCACGAGAGTTGGTTGGTTATCGTAAATCTGGTCGACATGCATTTTACCGCGCCGAACATCCGAGCAAACTAAATGATTTGATAATTGAAAATAAAAAAGAATTTGATTCCGCGCAACAAGAATTTGAAGATACGATCCAAAATTTAACCGGCGCTTACAATATTGCGAACAACAAACCCGGAATAAAATTTTACGAAGGCGAAGAACAGTTTGAGGAAGTCTTCATGGAAAATTTAAAAGCAACAGAAACAATATATTCGTATGTAAACCGCGACGCCGTTACATCTCAGCACAAAAAAGCATTAGATAAATACGTTTCCGAAATAATTAAAAAAAATATTTCAGAGAAATTAATTTGTGCAGATACACCAGATGCACGAGCTCTTAAAGAGCGTTTAGCAAACGACAAACAAACGCAAGTAAAATTGTTACCAGCAGAACAGATGCCTTTTTCTTCTGGCATGGATATCTATAACAATAAAATTTCTTACAGCACATACAAAGGCGAAAAAAGTATCACCGTCGTGATCGAAGATCCAGAAATATATAAAATCCACCGTCAAACATTCGAAGCGTTATGGAATTTGTTGCCAGAGTAGTTATAAATAATTTTGAATCAATCAAAAAAACAATAAAACAAAAAAAATGCATGCCATAGTTATCAGTTTGCTTTTTTGCTTTCTTGCTTTATTGATTATCTGCTGAACAATTTCAATAAGCGAAGCGATAAAACAATTTGAACAACTTCAACAAACGAAGTGATACAACAATAAAAAATAAAAAAGTTATCCACACTTTCGTGTTTTATCATTGTTTACATTAACAAAAAGATTTATAATGTAATTGAAAAATAAAAAGTTAATTAAAAAATAAAAATTGCTTGAAACTTTTATAAAGTATTCTAAAAAAATCCTTCACAAAAGTTTTTACATGGAACTAATATGCCAGCAAAGAAAAAGGCAGTAAGAAAGCCAGTAGCAAAATCCCCGTGAGGGGATATTTTTTATTTGCTTGTCTCCTTCGGCAAGCCTGCCGGCAGGCAGGCAGGCTCAACATGACAAGTAAGATGTTATAACAATTTATTTGTTTGTCATCCTGAGTTTACCGAAGGAGACAAACACGCTTAAACTATAATAATACTTTCTGCTTTGATTTTTGTGATAGCAATTCACCCTCTTTAAATACTTTTATTACTCCATAAACACCATCGTATCCGGGCGTTGCTATGATTTTACCATCACGCATACGCATAATTGCTTCTGCGATTAGTTCAGTCGAAATATTCTTGATATCATTCCGCGAGAGATTCAGCAAAATATTAAATTCACTCCCTCCTTTCGCAATCATTTCTTCATATTGAGCCACGACTGACTTACACGATTTCGTTTTTTGCTGACACTCGGCAATTATTTCTTGCAATGGAATTAAACTTTTGTATGGGATTAAATTTTTTGGTTTAAATCCGAGAGGACGATCTGCTAAATCTTCAACGCGATGATCAACACCAAGAACTAAGGGTCGTTTACACTTGGGACAAATATTTTTGTACTTCAACTTTGCTTCGTGCGGTGCGCAAGAAAAGTTACAAGACAAATGTCCATCGTAATGATACTTCCCTTCTTGCGGAAAAAACTCAATCGTATATAAAAATCTTTTTTTGTCCTTTGTTTTAATAATTTCCCTAATTTCATCGTAAGTATAATCTTTTAAATCGAAAACATTTGCTTCGCGACCAAGATTTGCTGGTGAGTGAGCGTCAGAGTTAGAAAGTAAAGTGATATCATCTAGTTGCGAAAGGCGCCAATTCATAGCTGGGTCCGACGAAAGACCAGTTTCAATCGCGAATATCTTTGGCGTAAGTTCTTCAAAACATTCTTGCAAAGAATCATATCCAGACTTTGAACCAAAGACAGCAAACCACGGCGTCCAAGCATGCGCAGGGATAATCATGACACGTTCATCAATCGAAAAACACAATTCTGCTAATTGTTTCGCTGATAAACCGATGATGGGACGACCGTCAGATCGTAAATTACATTTAAGTCGAGTTAGTTCTGCATTTATTTTACTAACGGTTTCAAAGCTTGGAGCATTAACGCAAATATGCAGACGTCTGCACTTGCCACCATGTTTATATATGCAAGCAATTTCTGAGGTCAACATAAACTTCGTCTTACTGGTGACTGGTGACTGGTGACTAGCTACTTTCAACTCCAACAACCCCGAACCATCCTCAACAAGTTTATCTTTAAGTTCCTTAAAATATGCTGGATGAGTAAAATCTCCCGTGCCAACAATGTTAATCCCCTTTTTCTTCGCCCAAAAATCAATCATCACTGGCTCCATTTGTGGGGAAGTGGCGCGGGAATATTTGGAATGTATATGTAGATCGGCGATTGTGTGCATATTATTTAATTACGCGTAGGGTCAAATAATTATTAGACCCTACGCCGACGTATTATTATGTAAATTTTATCATAATGACTTTAAATTACAACGATTATTTATTATTTTACTCATCGACCCTCTTATATTTAAGCTACAACAATACTTTAACATTCCAGAATACGAACTAAGCGTTTGCTTAAAAGAATTATATGAGATGCCCCTTTGCGCATATTCGATTGTTTTACCTAAAACACAACTTAACATCCTTTTCTTTGTTTTCGTTCTGAGTAAAGTGAAATATGGAAAAACAACATATCCCAAAAAATCAACTCCTTGCCCTACTTTTCTGATCGAAACTTTCTGCGGATGTAAATTTAACTTTAATTGATGTTGCAAAGTTGTGCTGATTCCGGGCACTAACTGTTCTAAGTATTTTCTACTGTTGTGAACAAAGACAAAATCGTCAGTATAACGAATATAATTTTTAATTTTCAGATTTTTCTGTGCATACTGATCGAATTCATTCATGTATATATTTGCAAACAGTTGAGAGGTCAAATTACCTAAGGGGATCCCCTTGCCTTCAACACAATTAAAACTATAAACAATTTTCTAAATCAGATCCATAGCTTTATCATCAGTAATCTTCTTTTGAATCAAGCTCAATAAGATTTGATGATCAATAGAATGAAAAAACTTTTTAATGTCGCATTTTAAAACAAAACAATTTTGTTGATAATTTCTGCTAACTTTTTGTATATACGAACCCAATTGCTTAACGGCTTTATGTGTTCCTTTATTTATTCGGCAGGAATATGAATCATTGATGAACATTTCATCAAATATCGGATACAAAACGCGAAAAATGGCGTGATGTAAAACTCTATCGACGACTGGAGCCTTGTGAATTATCCTTGGTTTTGGATCTTTTACACAAAAACTGACATAATTACCATGTTGATACCTGCCGGTCTTCAATAACCAGTGTAGTTTGAATATATTGTCCTCTAAATTGAATTCAAATGTTTGAACATCTAACTTGTGACGCTTCCCCTTTCTAAACTCCGACCAAGCTGAAAACAAATTATCAAGACTAATTATTTTATCAAATACATTATGGATCATAATTCCATTTCGTTAATTCCAAAGGCCTACGAGCTGCACAAAAATTTGTATCAAGTTCTCAAAACTTTTCCCAAAGGCGACAAATACAATTTAGGCAATGAGATAAAACTAAATTCCATCAATTTACTAGAATTATTTTTAGAGGCTGAATCAACACCCAAAGAGTGGAAAATGCCCCTTTTAAATAAAGCGAACGTCAAACTTTCGATGTTAAAACTATTTATCAGGCTGGCAAACGACCTCGGTATAATAGACCAAAAGACAATGATTAACATTCAAGAACAACTGCAAGAGGTGGGTCGCATGCTTGGTGGTTGGATAAAATTTCTCACAAAAACATAAAAGTCCTGAGGTTTATTTCAGAACTTCTATTTTTACTATAGACATTTCGGGAGGAAGCCAGAGACCGAACCCCACTGCTTGTTCTGATTGTCGATTCCGTTGTAGTTCAGTTCGAGTTGCTGGTTGATTCTGTTCCAGTTGAAGTTGAGGCAGAGCGAGAACGAACCTTATCCAAAAACATTGCCATATTTCGTCCAAAGCATACCAACAAGATTGGTATGGGTTCCTCTGTGGAATTAATATGCGATAGACACCCAAAAACGCAGGGCTCTACACTAAAACATGGCAAGCAATGTCTATATTGTAAGAATACTCTTGGAGATTATTATCAAAACTCCAACGCTGATTTTTACAATCAGAGATTTCGGTGACTAATGTTTTAATATTAGTTCAATAACCTACTTTCAAAATCATTATAGCAAATGATAAAAATTTTGTATGTAAAAAAATAGAATCGGCCCGCCTCTCATGAGCCCGATCGTCGAGGCCGCTGCAGCTCAGTGCGAGTAGCCGGTAGATGCCGAACCAGTAGAAGCTGCGGCAGAGCGAGAACACGGCTTTAGGATCATCGCGGTATTCGACCCCAGAGCAGTCGATGTACAACTGGTCATTGCCAGTAATGCGATCCGGATGGGTCAGCAACAGTATGCCTGTCTCGAATGGTCCAAGACCGAATTCTTCCTGCAAGTAACGCACACGACCGTGACGGATCGACGCACCTGCCCAGCGTTTGCCGAACTGAGCATCGAACACGAGGAAGTCTCCAGGTTGACTGGACGCGAGCTGTTGGTAGGCCTGCGCGGTCTTTTCGACCAACCGCATGTGCTCGTCCGTCAACTTCTCACCGCGATAGTTGTTGAACTTGTCGCCGTGCAATTTCTTGAGCAACGCGACCACGATCATCAACGCTTCGCCATAGGTATTGGCAATGGCTTGCCACTTGGGAATCACGGGGGTGAACTCAGCTTGCGGATGCCTCTTCCCCTTGGCCTGCACCAGACGCTTGACGTGACTGGCGTCCAAACCAGGAAACAACTTCAACAATTCTCGCGTCTGAGTCCGTGGTGTCCGAAAACGAAAACCATTCTGATAACCGTACATACTTGAGACTCTTTCATCCGCATACGGCAATACAATAGCGCTTTGAGTCGAACGGCCCTGATCATGAAGGAAATCGTGCAGAAAAGAAACCACGGCACCTTTTTCCCCTTCTGCCCCATTACTGAGACGTTTAATCAGACGCTCGATCAAAGCAACTTCTCCATCGTTTAAAGAACCTACGTCCACGCTTCGCTGACTCATATCAGCCTCCATAGCTCCGACGATTTACTCCGCCGTTAAGCCCTGCCCTTAACTCAAGGACAGAAAAATTAAGATAACTTATTACCTTAACTTTTCTATACTCGGACATTAGATATTAGCTAAAATTATTGTTCATGTCAATGGCGACTACTTTCACCATTAGCGTAATGTCAAATAATTATTGGATCCTACGCCGACGTATTATTATGTAAATCTTATCATAATGACTTTAAATTACAACGCTATAAAAATAGAACCGGCCCGCCTCTGGTGAGAGGCGGGCCGATAAGGAACAAGGGGGACTAGGTCCCCAAGAAAGTTCAAGCAGACAAGGGTCGAGGACATTGCGGGAGGAAGCCAGAGACCGAACCCCACTGCCGGTTCTGAGGGCCGATCCCGTGGTAGCGCAGTACGAGTTGCTGGTTGATACCGCTCCAGAAGAAGTAGAGGCAGAGCGAGAACGAACCTTTAGGATCATCTCGGTACTCGCACCCAGCGCAGTCGATGTACAACTGGTCAATGCCAGTAATGCGATCCGGATGCGTCAAGAGCAGAATGCCGACCTCGTATGGTCCGAGACCGAACTCTTCCTCCAAATACCGCACACGACCATGGCGGATCGATGCACCTGCCCAGCGCTTGCCGAACTGGGCATCGAAGACGAGGAAATCTCCAGGTTGGCTGGCACCGAGCTGTTGGTAGGCCAGCGTGGTCTTTTCGATGAGCTGGACATGCGCATCCGTCAGCTTTTCACCGCGATAGTTGTTGAACTTGTCGCCGTGCAACTTCTTGAGCAAGGCGACCACGATCATCAACGCTTCGCCATAGGTCTTGGCAATGGATTGCCACTTAGGAACCACGGGCGTGAACTCAGCTTGCGGATGCCTCTTTCCCTTGGCCTTGACCAAGCTTTTGACATGACTGGCGTCCAGCTGAGGGAATAGTTCCCGCAGACTCTGGACTTGCGCACGT
Source organism: Parcubacteria group bacterium GW2011_GWA2_40_23 (assembly GCA_000996245.1). Classification (GTDB taxonomy): domain Bacteria; phylum Patescibacteriota; class Patescibacteriia; order UBA11705; family JABHMO01; genus GWC2-39-14. Next base: position 26,237 of record LBYP01000018.1, read on the forward strand.
GGCGTGCGGAAACGGAATCCCGAAGGATAGCCGAAACTGCTTGCAACTCGTTCGTCCGCATACGGCAGTATTGCCGAGATCTGCACGAGGTCGAACGGATTACGATGCTCGAGAAATGCTCGAAGTTGGTTTTCCGTCAAACCTTTCAACGGATCCTTGGCTCCTGCCTTGAGCTGTTTCATCAGCTCTTCCAGCAACCCGAACGGCGTGCCGTCCGAATCACCGACAACCACGGTATTCATGGCTGTCCTCCTTCTGTCACGACGTATCCTACTCTAAAATTAACGTTTTAAAAACATTCTCCAGCTTTTTCATATCATGTCTCGCCAGCGGCCCCTCTGACAAAAGCTCAGCTGAAATTATCCTTTCGTCTTTTTGATTGGGATCAAAACTAACAACCTCAGCTTTTTCTGATTTATACTTTTGTTTTAACTCCACAGAGACAAATTCATTGTTGGCCAGGATTAAATCAAACTTGCGACCCAGATATTTCTCGACAACATCGACAATCTCCGCTCCCGACAAACCCGACGTCTCGCCGTGCTTAGTCATGATATTAGAAATATAAATCAATTTTGCTTTAGTCGATTGGATAGCTTCTTTAACTCCGGGAACAAGAAAATTCGGCGTGATGCTGGTATAAATATCACCAGGACCAATAATAATGAAATCCGCGGACTCGAGGACTGTGACAACCGGAGGATAGACTGAAAGAGCGACTGAGTGCGGCACTAAAAATGTTCTTTTTATTCTCGCCCGACTATCTTGCTTAACAATATCAATTACCGTTTCACCAAAAATAAATTGACCATCTTCAAGCTCTGCACCAAGAGTTGCTTTATCAGTTGTCACTGGCAAGACTGAACCTTTAACTTTAAGTATTTTGCTGAATGCTTTGACAGCTTCTGGGAAATCGCCACTTAAATATTGAGACATAAAGGTTAAAAGAAGATTGCCAGCATTGTGTTTGGATAATTTCGCATTATCTTCGAACCGTGTTTGTAAAATTTCGCGCGCTTCTTTGTATGGTGAAAGTGCAATTAAACATTTGAGGATGTCTCCAGGGGGCAAAACACCATACTCGTCGCGTAATTGACCAGTACTGCCACCATTGTCAGCCATGGAAACAATTGCTGTTAAATCAATATCTAAATTCTTCAATGCTGAAAGCAAAGTAAATTGTCCTGTGCCACCGCCAATTGTTACAATCTTTTTCATAGGTTACGAATTATCGCACGTAGCGTCATTGCGAGAGCGCTCTGAGCAGACTCGAAGCAATCTCCGATGTGCTCCAATAATGAATTAAATACCTCTTACTTTTATCCCAACAACTTCCCCACCAACTCCAACTGCTCCTTTGTATTAATTCCGAGGCATTCAATTGGATCTAATTTCTCCGACGGAATCTTTTCTCCTTGTTTGACGGCCATTTCGACAAGATCAGTTAAATAATATTCTTTTTGTTGATTTGTATTTTGAAGTTTATCGATATTTTCCCAAAGCCACTCTGAATCAAAGCAATAATAGCCGGGATTTACTTCTAAAATTTGTTTTTCAGATTCAAAACAGTCTTTAAGTTCACGGATAGCCACGATTTGATCATCATCATTTCGCAAAATACGACCGTAAGCATAAAAACCTTCACGCCATTCATCAAAATCTATGACTTCTGTCGTTAACATTGAAACATACGCCTGCTCTTTTTCGTAAAGATTAAAAAGAGTTTGAATCGTCTCTGGGCTAACGAGTGGATGATCGCCGTAAAGAACGACGATTGGTCCTCGAAAGTCCTTCAACAACTCTTTAGCTGAAGCAACGGCGTGTCCAGTGCCGAGTTGTTCAGTTTGGATGGCATAGTCAACTCGATCACCAAGTTGCTTTTTGACTTGCTCCGCGCCGAAGCCAATAACAACGATTGGCCGGCCGACGATATGGGAGATTAGATGTTCAATCATAGGTCGGCCGGCCAGTTCTAACAAAACTTTCGGTTTGTCGACCGCTCCAATGCGAGTTCCCTTGCCAGCTGCGAGGATAATTATTTTACCTTCCATAGATATTCTTTTTATAATATTCCAAAGCTTCCCAAAGTAATGGCTGGCATTCTTCCTGTTTTAATTCCAAAGGATTAATCCAAACAGGAACTTGAGATTCTTCATCTTCTATTTCTGCTTGTGTCTTTAGTTTAAAGCTTAATGGCTGACAAAGATAAAAATGGCAATGGCAGTAATATGATTCATCGATATTTGAATCGAATTTCGGTTGATAATTGAAAAACGATTCTTTAAAAAAGAAATGATTTCCAATTTTTATTTCTAAACCAGTTTCCTCCATAATCTCCCGTTGCAGACCATCAGCCAGTGTTTCGTTGATTGTTATTCCATCTTCATTAAAGATGTTTACTCCACCACCTGGAACAAAATATTTATTACTGGAACTGATTTTCGCAACAAGAATTTTCCCCTCATGTTCAATAAAACCATAAGCACTAGCCCGGGAAACAAGGTCATTTTTACTTTTTAAAATCTTAGTTCCATAAATTGTGTCGCATTCTATCATATTCTCGCTATTCCCCCGCCTCTCGCGAGAAGCGGGGTTCATTATTTTTTATTCGTTATTCTTGCTTTATTGTTTTATTGCTTTCTTGATTATCCCCTTCCTGCTCTGCCTTAACCTTCATATCCAATTCCCAAATTTCTTTTTGATTTTTATAAACCACATAAAAAAGTCCTAATGTTGTAAAAATAAAAATAAATGGGATTAACGTAGTAAGGAATGTTCTGTCTGCTAAAATATTTAGGACATAAACTATTATAAACGCAATACGCGCTTCAGTTGGTCCAATTCCTAAGTGTGCTATTTTAAAATTATTTGTAGCCGCAAAGCGCAAATATGAATCCATCATATACCCTACCAAAATAGCAAAAAGAAAAAACAAAAATAAGTTATATTTAAACGGCAGAATAAACCAAAAACTGATTAAAACTGAACATAAAAATACATAATCCAAAAAATGATCTGCATAAAAACCCCATTTAATTAGTCCCGTGTTTCTTTTTCTACCAACTGCTCCGTCAAACAAGTCTGTAACATATTGAAGGAGCACACAAACTGCAGCACCCCAAAGCCATTGTATATTGAATGTAGCCAAATAACCAAAAAGAACGATAAGCAAGCTCCAAAGAATAGTTGAATAAGTCAGATGGTACGTTTCAATACACTTAGGAATCTTATCGACATACTTTATCACAAACCATTTTTCAAAACGAGACAAAAACGATTGATATTTCTCTCCTGCCCCACCAAACTTTTCTGCTGTCATAAATTAAATGTGATAAATAAAAATTCTACTTAAATTCTTATTGGTTTCATTTGTATAAATAATTTCTGGTTCGCCCCACTCTTTAATCGCAAAAGCAAATGAAATAACTTTTGTTCCTGGCTTTAGTTCTTTATCAAATTTTTTCCGCAGACTGCTCAGACAATCTTCAAGCAAATAACAGAACACTACATTATATTTTTCTAAATTGATGCGATTAAAATTTTTGTAAATGACTCGAGAGCGCGATTTCACTAATGAATTGATAACTTGAGCTTTAAGATAGGCCCAAAAATTTATTTCATAACCTTCCAATTTTCTAACACCTTGTTTTTCAAACAAGCGAAGAACTCGTCCATCACCGCAACCTAAATCAACCACGTAATCCTTCTCTTCCAGTTTGATGTACTTCTGAACCAAGGCCAATTGCTTTTTAGTCAAAGGTACAAAAGGAACCCATTTGGCTCTTAATAAACCAACAAAGGTCGCAATATTCCACAAAGCGAGCGGGAAAAGAATGATGAAGATAAGAATATAACCCCAAATCATATGGTAAATCGTCTTAATTTTAGCACTTTAGCTAGATTTAGTAAAAAATACCCAGCACTACAGACGATGTCTGAGTGCTGGGCAAGTCCTTCCATAAATTTAATAAAAAAAGAGAGACAAGGTCCTGGCGACGTCCTACTTTCCCACTGAGTAGTATCATCGGGGCTGCAAGGCTTAACTGCTGTGTTCGGGATGGGAACAGGTGTGGCCCTTGCGCTAGAATCACCAGGACTTTGTCTCCCTTTAAAAGAAACAAAGATCCTTGCCCCGCACTCAACCCACTGGTTGTAGTGCGGGGAATATAGATATACGTAACGAAGTCATGCAATATTAGCATTATAGTGGTTACACAAATCGACCAATTAGTATAGCTCGGCTCAATGCATTGCTGCACTTACACTTTCAGCGTTTATCCTAACCGAACCTAGCTACCCAGCGATGCTCTTGGTAGAACAACTGGTACACCAGAGGTTCGTCCTTCCCGGTCCTCTCGTACTAGGGAAGAGACTTCTCAGTTTTCCGCGCCCACAGCGGATAGGAGACCGAACTGTCTCACGACGTTCTGAACCCAACTCACGTACCCCTTTAATTGGCGAACAGCCAAACCCTTGGGACCTTCTCCAGCCCCAGGATGGGATGAGTCGACATCGAGGTGCCGAACCTGGTCGTCGATATGGACTCTTGGACCAGACTAGCCTGTTATCCCCGGAGTAGCTTTTATCCGTTGAGCTTCCGCCGTCCTATTTCGCACGGTCGGATCACTAACTTCTGCTTTCGCAACTGCTCTTCTTGTTGGAATCGCAGTAAAGCTGGCTTATGCGTTTGCACTTTCATCCCGATTTCCATCCGGGACAAGCCAACCTTTGTAAACGCCTCCGTTACATTTTAGGAGGCAACCGCCCCAGTTAAACTACCCACCAGATACTGTCTCCTCCCCGGATAACGGGAAAGGATTAGAATTAAAAATACACAAGGGTGGTATCTCACTGACGCTTCCGCTTGCGCGGAAACTCCCACCTATCCTGAACATGTGTATCCCTAATCCAATATCAAGCTATAGTAAAGCTTCACGGGGTCTTTTCGTCCAGCTGCGGGTAACCGGCATCTTCACCGGTCTTGCAATTTCGCCGAGCCCCTTGTTAAGACAGTCATCATATCGTTACGCCATTCGTGCAGGTCGGAACTCACCCGACAAGGAATTTCGCTACCTTAGGACCGTTATAGTTACGGCCGGCGTTCATCCGCGCTTCAGTTCAGAGCTTACACCCCTCACTTTAACGTTCGGACACTGGCCAGGCGTCAGCCCCTATACATCGCCTTACGGCTTAGCAGAGACCTGTGTTTTAGGTAAACAGTCGCATGATGTCTTTTGTTGCAGCCCCACCGAAATGGGGCAGGCCTTATCCCGAAGTTACGGCCGCTTAATTGCCGAGTTCCTGAACAAGGGTTATCTCGTCCACCTGAGGATACTCTCCTCACCTACCTGTGTCGGTTTACGGTACGAATACTAGGGACGAGCATAACCGAATCTCGTCTAAAATCACCAGCCACGTATACCCATTGGAAACTAACAATAGCGCAGGAATATTAACCTGCTCTTCCGTCGACTACGCCTCTCGGCCTCGCCTTAGGATCGTCTAACCCTGGGATGACAATCATTGCCCAGGAAACCTTAGGTTTACGGTGGTTTGGATTCTCACCAAACTTTCTGCTACTCATGCCAACATTCTCGCTTCCATAAACTCCACCGCCCCTCACGGATACGGCTTCGCTGCTTATGGAATGTTCTTCTACCGCTCTGTCTTGCGACAAAGCCCGCATCTTCGGTGCTAGATTTGAGCCCCGTTAAATTTTTAGCGCAGGATAACTTGACCAGTGAGCTATTACGCTTTCTTTAAAGGATGGCTGCTTCTAAGCCAACCTCCTAGTTGTATAAGTCATCCCACAACCTTTAACACTTAATC
>LBYP01000019.1 GCA_000996245.1 Parcubacteria group bacterium GW2011_GWA2_40_23
AAATGGAAAAAAGACTTAAAAAAGTATATGATATCCAACGACAATCCGGTACACTCAGAGCATGACTTTTCGGTAACCGTTTATTATGAGCTATATCGTGGTTGTACTAAATTTATTGAAAAAGTCGTCAAATTGATCAATTATTGTTATACTTTCTCCATATGAATCTAAGTATCAAAGAGATCGCACAAAAGATTGGGGAGTTGAATAAACAGTTGAGCGAAAAATATGCTGAACTCTCAGTTAAATATGGTTTTTCGTCTTCTGGTTCTGGTAAAAAAATTGTTTTCGAAAAAGAATCTCGTCGCAAGAATAAATTATTCAAAATTCCTGCCTGGAAGTATGCTATTCCGCAAAGTATTCGGCATTTATTGTCCATGCCTTTTATTTACATGATGATAGTACCAGTTTTAATTCTCGATGCTTTTATTACTCTGTATCACACGGTTGCTTTCCCTCTTTACCACATTCCAAAAGTAAAGCGCAAAGATTTTATTGTTTATGATAGACAATTCCTCGACTATTTAAATTGGATTCAAAAAGTAAACTGTGTCTATTGTACTTACGTGGGTGGTTTGTTTGCTTATTGCGTTGAAGTTGCTGGTCGCACAGAAAGATATTGGTGTCCCGTCAAAGCCGCACATAAACCCAGATTTCATCATGGTTGGTATAGCGATTTTGCTGATTATGGCAGTCCTGAAGAGTGGAAAGAGAAGTTTAATAATGAGAATGCTTTTAAAGATCCAAATAAGAAGGACGAAAATTGCAAATTGTAATTAAAAAATAAGTAGGGAACAAAAATTTTTGTTCCCTACTTATTTTTTAAGAATATTTTTCAACCAGTTTCCGTAAATGCACTAAAAACTTTGACTTGAGTTGTTCGTTGGCGAGTAAAAATTTCGCACCAGAGAGAGTCAATAGAATTCCGAGCAGATGTCTCAACATTTCATTGGTCCATAGGTCGTAATTGTCGAAAATATAACCAGCGAGTTTTCCGCGTTCGATAGCAGTCAACACACAACGTTCAAAACTTGTTTCGGGCACAAAGGTTTTTTTGTCACGATGTTTAATCTCAATTGCTTTGACGCCACAAACTCTGGAGCAAACTCCGCAGCCGATGCATTTATCCATGTCTACAATCGTTTTGTTATCAATTTTAGAAATTGCCTCAATTGGACATTTACTAATACAGAGTCCGCAATTTTTGCATTTATCATTATCAATTTGAGCAAAGAAGCTGCTGTTAATTTTGCTTTTATACCCTAATTTTTTATAAGCCAGGATGGTTTCGCAACAACATCCACAACAATTACAAATCCAATTAACATTATTTTGAATATTATCGCCGATTTGGACTAGGCCGTAGTCAATGCAACGTTTAAGAATCGCATGAGCTTCTTCCTTCGAAATTTCTTTGGCAATGCCATGTTTCGATAAACTCTTGGCCGTGCCGTTAAACGTTAAACAAACGTCTTGTGGTGCTTGGCAGGCCTTACCAACATGTTCCATTTTGTGACGGCAATAACAAGTCCCGACTGTGATGCAGGTGGCAGTGTCGATGATATGCGTGGCGCGTTCATAATCTAAAATTTCTGATTGCTCTTTTGGTGCTAAAGTTTGTTCATGCACTAAAGTTCTGGCAATTGAAGTTTTGTGCATTAAAGCTTTTGTCACAAAATCATCTTCAACGTTGATGTATTGATAAAAAAGTTCACCGAGAACTTTGCGATCAAACCTACCATCAGTGCGCATCATTGAAAATTCAAAAAAACCAGCCATGGTTGGTGGTAAAACATATTTTCGCACGCCGTCATGTGTTGTGTCGAGCAATAATCCTTTGTCGGCTAGTTCGTCCAGAATTTTCTGTGATGCAGCTTCTGACATTTTCCAACGTTTGCTGGCATCTTTAACCGTAAAAGGTTTTACTGGTAAGTGCGCAACACGATCAGCTTCGTCTGGCGTAAATAAAACTTCTAAAATTTTAAAAAGAGCTTCACTGGCCGGCGCTCCTTGGGCATTACGATCTAAACGTTCTTGGAGATGTAAATAATTTTTGCTAGTCACGTGGCCCATAAATTTTTTGTGAGTATTATGTCTAAATTCTAATTTGTTATTCGTTGTCTGTCAATTCGGTCAAGGTTTTGCACAATTGTTTTTCCGTCTCCTATATAGTAGTATGAATATATGAAGAAGTTAATCATTATTTCCATAATTTTAATCGTAATCATTGTCGGCGCTTGGGGCATAATGCAGGGTTTGGCTTGGCATAAAGTCGCTGAAGCCGAACGACAGCACAGGCAGGCCATTGAAGATACTATCAATTCCCATCACGCGGAAGTGACCACTAACGAGGCCACGTCGGATCTTTTTGGTGACGACGGAAAGGTTTCTATTCTTTTCTTGGGTCTCGATAAACGCGCCGGTCAAACTGAGGGTCATTGCGATGCGATTCAACTCATTACGATCGATAAAAAGAATAACAAGATCACGATCACGGCTGTGCCACGCGGAACCTATTCTCCACTACCACCAGGGACAGGTAAGCTCGCTTCTGATTATTATGTTTCCAACGCTTGCGGTTTGGGTGGATTGGAATATGGCATTGATCAAATAGAAAAAATACTTGGACAAAAAGCAGATTATCTTGTCACTGTTGGTTTTTCTGAAGTGCTCGGAATTTTGCGCAATCTCAAATTACCAACAACCGAAACTCTGCAATGGCTTCGATTACGTCAGGGCTACGCGATTGGTGAACCGCAACGCGCACGTGATCATTCCACTTTTTTAAAATATTTATTAACAACATACGTTCCGACAGAAACTTCTCAAGTAGATAAAGTCTTACAATATATTATTTATAAAACGGTACAGACGGATTTAACTTTTGCTGAAACTCAATTAATAATAGAGGTGTTGTCGAAGATGGATCTGGTGAATCATCCAGAAAAGATTCAACTGGCTATGCGTCCAGCATTTGAAGTCCAAGATATAGCTTATATTCCAACAGAACTTAATGCCTATTTAGATAGAATGCTCGGAGGCGTCAAATGGGCTCTTTCTAAAGAAGATTATGCAGATATTACAGTTGAAGAAAAACAGGCGAAGTTAATCGAGGTTATCGCTGAAAAGAAAGATGATCCGGAATTCATCGCCTGGGCCTTTGATAATAATTTCTGGTTGCAAATAGAAGATAACGAAACGCGTTTGGCAATCCAATTTGATTTTATAAAAAAATATATTGAAATTGATATCGCCAAAGATAAACGTGAAGCTGTTATCCTTGATTATATCTTGGAAATGGAAAATCGTGGCGAGTCCGAATGGTTGGAAAAAGGTAGGGAATTACTAGCCAAAGAAATTAAATAAAAGAGTTTTTGTATCATTCGTTATTCTTTCTTTTTTTTCATTATTCTCTCATATTAAATATGTCAATCATTTCAGAATTCATGAACAAAGAGCACGCACAACTAGATGACTTGTGGCTCAATTTTTTAGAGCTCTGTGAAGATTTAGAAGCATTCACTCGGACGTCAGAACTCTTCGATAAGTATAAAACGATGCTCTTAGTACACATGAAATTAGAAGATGAATATTTATTCCCGCGCGTCAGTCAACACTTGGGTTTTGAAGATGATGCACCCCTCATTGCGCGAGCTCGAGATGATCATAAGGTTCTATTAAAACTTCTAGCATTGACTGAAGAAGCTTTTTTAAAACAGGACATAGAAAGAATTTTACTCGTGGGAAATAATTTTAAACAAGCTTCAATAAAACATCATGAGCGTGAAAGTGAGATTCAGTATCCAGTGTCAGATAAGTTTATTTCAGAAGATGAGTGGCTTGAGATTTTGGTGAGTGTTTGTGACCAACCGAAAGATTTGTAGGTTTTCTTGTGCGATTCCGGTATTATCGTCATTGCGCAATGACGCTACGCGCAATGATAGTTGACATTCCGCTAAAATTATGAGATTATATTGTCACTAATAATCTCTTTTTTATTATAGAAAGCACCTAGAAGCTAACTTGCTAGAAGCTACAAGCTAATTCCCTATGTCTGAAGAAGTAATTTTAAGATTCGACAACGTCATTTTTCAATATGGCGATAAAAAACCTATTCTTGATGAGGTTAGTTTTAGTGTGCGCACTGGTGCCAAAAAAACTCTGATGGGCCAAAATGGCGCTGGTAAGAGCACTATCTTTAAATTAATCACGGGCGAACTTAAAGCAACCGAAGGCAAGGTCGCCAAGTCTGATAGTACTTCTGTTGCCACAGCTGCACAGGTTTTAGATAGACAAGATTCAGATTTAACAGTAGAAAAATATTTTGCTAAAGCCAAGGCAGCTGGTAATCTTCAAAGCAATATTAATAAAGTCATGGAAGCAGTTAATTTAACTGTGCCGCTAGATCGCCAAGTTGGTGCTTTATCTGGCGGTCAACAAGCGCGTCTTTTACTCGCTTATGCTTTAATTCAAAATCCAGATATTTTATTGCTAGATGAACCAACCAATAATTTAGATAAAGAGGGCATTGATCATTTAATTGAATTTTTGATCATGTATCCAAAAACAGTTTTAGTAATTTCTCATGATGCAGATTTTTTAAATTGTTTTACTGAGGGTGTGATTTATTTAGATGTCTTCACCAAGAAAACAGAAATGTATGATGGTGATTATTACACTGTAGTCGCGGATATTGAGCGACGCATCGAGCGCGAAATTAAAAAGAATGCACAATTAGAAAAAGCAATTCAAGATAATAAAGAAAAAGTAAACTTTTTTGCGCACAAGGGTGGCAAGATGCGCAAACTCGCCAGCAAGTTGAAGACAGAAGTTGAGGAAATGGAAGAAAATAAAGTTGATGTGCGTCGCGAAGATAAAACTATCCGCGATTTTAAAATACAAGCTCAGGGAATTGTGGGTGATGTTGTTAAAATAAATTCAGTCAAAATAATTAAAAACCATGAAGCCGAGATTCGTCCAGTGGAAATTTTACTGCGACAACGCGATCGTCTGCTCATCTCCGGACCAAATGGAATTGGTAAAAGTACTCTTTTGCGAGCTTTGATTGATGGCACAAACGAAGGCACAACTATACTCAAAGATACGCGCATTGGATATTACAGTCAGGACTTTGCTACGCTCGATTATGAACAAACTGTTTTTGATTGTTTAACTGGTGCCATGACCGAAGGTACTAGCATTCAAGATATGCGTTCTATCGCAGCTGGTTTTTTAATCACTGGCGATTTAATGGGTCTCAAAATTAAACATTTATCAGAAGGTCAAAAAGGTTTGTTATCATTTACTCGTTTAGTTCTCTTGAAACCGGGATTGTTAGTCCTTGATGAACCAACCAACCATATCAACTTCCGCCATATTCCAATTATCGCCAAGGCAATCAACGATTATGAAGGGGCTATTATCCTCATTAGCCATATGCCGGATTTTGTAAAAGAAATTAAGTTTGATCAGGAGTTGAATTTGGGGAGTTTGTAAGTACAAATTACGGTTACAGTAAAATGTGGGTGTCTGTATTCATGTTTTGTAAAGTAAGACGCTTCTTGCTACAATGAATTTATGAAATTCACTCGAACAAAAAAAATTCTTTTTACCAATAATAAAGGTGGTGTTGGTAAAACCACATTGGCTTTTAATTGTGCCATGTCTTTTGCCAAACAAGGGTACAAGACGGTTTTAGTTGATCTTGATCCACAGTGTAATCTGTCCCGTTTGGCAGTCGGAGACAACGAGTACGAAAAAACTCTTTTTTCATCAGCCGAGAAAGATGTTTTTGATGTGTTAAGGGGTGTTATCGAAGGTGGCTCGGATATCGACCTTAGTGTCCCATTCATATCTGTTAAAAATGGAATTGGGAATCTTTTTTTGTTAAAAGGAAGCGTCAATCTATCTTTGTACGAGAATTTGTTGGTTTCCGCATATGGGTTGGCGGCATCAGGCCAACAACTGGGCTATTTTCAAACCAGTGCCATAGATCGATTTTTAAGAGAGAAAGGCTTAAACGAAGAAGTTGACGTTTTTGTAATCGATACCTCTCCGGGGCTTTCATTGCTTAACCAGATCATTTTTTTGGGTGCTGATTATTTTACCGTACCAATGATGCCGGATGCTTTTAGTGTTCAAGGTATTGAAAATTTGGGTACCATGTACGAAAAGTGGAAACAAAACTGGAAAGTTACCGGTAAAGCGCTTTCTGGCAATACAGAAAACAAGTATGTTCTTTCAGGAGAGGGCTTGTTTATTGGCTATATTATCAACTCGTATAATGTTTATGCCAAACAACCTATTAAAGATCACAGACATTGGATCGAAGAAATTCCTCAAAAAGTTAAAACTTATTTGGCAGAAAAACATGGGCGGAATGGTTTAGTTGAACAGAGCTGGAAAAATCCTTTGGCAATAATCCAAGATTATGGTCGTATACCGGCCAAGTGCCAGGAAGTCGGAATGGCGATTTTTGACTTGGATCCTGATTTAGTGGAAGAAGTTCATCAAGGAACTAAAGAAAATATAGAAAAATCCAAATTGGAATTTGCTGAGCTTTCTCAAAAGATATTAAAGATATTGGCGGAGTATTGATTATGAGTATGCTTGAAAAAAAGAATAAACAACGATTTGACAAAGCCTATCATACTTTTATATTGGGGAGTGAAGCTAAAGAGCATAAAAAAGCAATATTATATTTGTTGTCATTTGCGGATTTGGATCAATCGTTTAGAGGTATTTTGAAAGACAAGGATATTGTTAACGATTTCTTTTTGCAATGGATCAAATTTTCCAAAAACGAAAAATACTATCACGACGAACCTGGGTTACAGGAATTGGCAATAAAATCTAAAGAGTATTTTGAATCAAAAAAATACAAAAAGCTTGTAAATTTGTATTTCGATATGGCTTTTCGTCATTTATGCGGACATTTGGAAGTTGATAAAAGGTCGGACTTTAAGCAACTGACTGATCTGGATTTATGTGAAAAAGGCATAATCCCTGAAGAAGTTCTTATTCAATATTTTTTATTGGAAACATACTGTAAAAACACCCACTTTAGCTGGGACAGAAATGATGAAATTTGCTTGCAAAATTTGGCTTGTTTGATTCTTTGTTTCGGTGATATTTATGATTTTATGCATGAAGAAGAATGTTGTTGTCCCGAGTGCTCAAAGCAGGAATCAATACTTACAGCTGTTCAAAAAATCCCGCGTAATGCGCCTTGCCCTTGCGGAACACTAAAAGCGGATGGCGAACCGGTAAAATATAAAAATTGTTGCGGGAATTAAGTAAAATATTTAATGGCATTGAGACGTTTCAGGCTGCGTATCTTCGGGTACGTAGTTTTTGTTTTCGCCCAGAAATGACAATAGATTCAAAGTATAGATATAATGTTTCTATATGCAAAACTGGGGAAAAGATAAAAAATACTTCTTCTTAGATGAGTCCGGCGATCCTATTTTTTTTGACAATTCCGGAAGGTGCATCGTTGGTGAAGAAGGTTGCTCAAAAATATTATTGATAGGATTTATCATGACCGACAAGCCAGTCCACATGCGAAAAGAGATATTAAAACTGCGCAAGGAAATCATGAACGATCCATACTTAAAAGAGGTGCCGTCTTTGAAACACACTATAAAATACTTTCATGCAAGCGTGGACACCCCAGAGGTAAGAGAAAAATTTTTTAAGATGATTCAAAATTTTGATTTCAAGGCAGAGTTTATCGTCGCAAGAAAACTGATTAGTGTTTTCAGGAAAAGACATAGATCAAATCCTAATGTCTTTTATGATGATATCGTGGCTAAATTATTTGAAAATAAATTGCATTTAGCGCAGGAAAGTCATATATATTATGAAGTGAGAGGGAGTAGGAGTAGACAACAACCTTTTGAAGATGCAATCAGGACCGCTATAAGTGTCTTTGAGTTGAAGTGGGGGCGAAAAAATGATTTGGAGATTAAAATCTACCCGATGTCATCTGTCGGTGAGCCTTGTTTACAGATAATTGATTACATGAATTGGGCAGTACAAAGAGCATTTATTCAGGGAGATCTGCGTTATATTCATTTTCTTGAAAGCAAAATTAGTTTTATTTTTGATATTTATGATTTAAAGAAGTATCCTTACAATTATTATTCGAAAAGAAATAAATTTGATCTAAATAAAATAAACCCCTTATAGCTAGGCTGGTTTCCCAGCGCACGGCATGTAGCCGACTTTCGCATATAAGAGACTTATAATTGGTGCTTTTGTCAATTTAATTATTAATGAAGTAGCGTCTTATGGAGCGTTTCTTCCCGATTTTATAACTAATTTTCTAGTTATGCCTCTGACCTTCAGAGGGAACATCGGGGCGCCACATAAGTTGTTATTGCATACTTCTAAATTAAATGTAGCACAGGTTTAATAACGGATCAAATTTTGATGCAATCGTTAATTGTTTCATAAATCCGCTTGAGGAATTCTTTTTCTGATTGATTTTTTAGCGTGAATGTGGTAAAATTACACTAGTTTAATTTCCATTTGTAATATTAATATGACCGACGAACAAAAAAAGATATTAGAACGACAATTATGGGGAGTGGCGAATACTCTTCGGGGTAAAATGAATGCCGATGAATATAAAAATTATATTCTCGGTTTTATTTTTTATAAGTACCTTTCCGAAAAATTGGAACGTTATGCCAATGAAAAACTTTTAGTTCAAGAAAAGATTGCTTTTGCTAATATAAAAGAAAATACAAAGGATGGAAAAGCAATCTTGGAAGAAGTTAAAAAAGCCTGTGTTGGTCATCTGGGATTTTTCTTAAAACCAACAGAATTATTTTCTTATATTGTGAATAAGGGAAAAGGTGACATTAAAGATCAAAATAAATTTATTCTTGAAGATCTTAAGAATATTCTTAATAATATTGAGAAGACCTCGGCGGGAACTGAGAGCGAAGATGATTTTAAAGATCTTTTTTATGATGTTGACCTCACTTCATCTAAACTAGGCTCTCGTGAAAACGATAAGAACGAGGTCGTTGTAGAAGTTCTTTCACTCTTAAGTGGTATAGACTTTAAACTTGAAGATGCGAAGAGTGATTTGCTCGGTGATGCTTATGAATATTTAATTGGCGAATTTGCTGCTGGTGCTGGCAAAAAGGGTGGAGAATTTTACACCCCAGCGCAAGTATCAAGATTGTTAGCGCAAATTGTGACGCAGGATAAAAAGCGTGTGAAATCAGTTTATGATCCAACTTGCGGTTCTGGTTCACTTCTTCTTAGAATTGGAGACTACACGGAAGTTATAAATTATTTCGGCCAAGAACTTAATCCAACTACGTACAATCTGGCGCGCATGAACATGATTTTGCATGGTGTACATTTTGATCATTTTAAAATACTTCAAGGTGATACCTTAAAAGAAGATATGCACGTTGATTTAAAAGCAGAAGCCATCGTTGCGAATCCTCCGTTTTCTGCTCAATGGAAAGGTGATTCAGATCTTGTTTTGGCACACGATGATCGTTTCTCTCAATATGGTAGATTGGCGCCCAAAAGCGCAGCTGATTATGCTTTTGTGACGCACATGATTTATCATTTGGCTGATAATGGAACAATGGCGGTTGTGTTGCCTCATGGAGCATTGTTTAGATCTGGTGCTGAAGGACAAATTAGAAAATATATTATCGAAAAACAAAATTATCTTGATGCGGTCATCGGTTTACCAGCAAATCTTTTTTACGGAACTTCTATACCTGCAACTGTGCTTGTATTTAAAAAGTGCAGAAAATTCGATGAAGACATATTTTTTATTGATGCGTCAAAGGGTTTTGAAAAAGTTGGGAATCAAAATAGATTGACGGATGAAAATATTGCGAAGATCTTTGAAACTTATAAAGAGCGGAAAGAAATCGAGAAATATTCTCATTGCGCGGACTTGGATGAGATCAAAGAAAATGAATACAACCTTAATATCCCACGTTATGTCGATACCTTTGAGGACGAAGAATTGGTTGATATTGATACGGTAGCCAAAGAGTTAAAAAAGCTAAACGCAGAAGAAATTGATTTGCAGAAAAACATTGCTAAGTTTTGTGATGAATTAAAGATTGATAAACCGTTTTAATATGGATGACAAACAGATAAATTACGCTTTCATAGATCGTCAAAACCTTAATTTGGGAATTAAGAGCCTTGGTTGGAATTTGGATTATAAAAGGTTTAGAATATATCTTCATGATAAATATAACGTAGCTGTGGCTTATTTGTTTATTGGATATATGCCAGAAAATCAGGATTTGTATTCGGCGCTTCAGGCGTATGGTTATGTTTTGATATTTAAACCAACTTTGCCCGATCAAAATGGTGCTGTAAAGGGAAATGTTGATGCGGATTTGGTTTTGCAGGTTATGTTGGATTACGAAAAATATAATAAAGCAATAATCGTTACAAGTGATGGTGATTTTTATTCGTTGGTTAAATATTTATATAAGCAGAACAAATTGGGCTTTGTGATGAGTCCGTATGTCAAAACCTGTTCGGTTCTGCTCAAAAAGACAGCAAAGGAAAAGATTATTTTTATGGATAATTTAAAATTGAAATTAGAATATAAACAAAAATACCGCTAAGGGACAAAACCCGTAGAGGTATTTTTAATATGTATTCTATATAAAGAATAGCATATATATACAATTTGTCAACTTATCCACAGTAAACATTTCATTTAAATTTAGAGAAAAAAGAAAATTATTGCGAAATATGTCCCAAAATAAGGTAAAATTTAAAACTAAAAATATCCCGAGATTACGTTTTTCGGAGTTTGTTGGTGCTTGGGAAGAAAAAAGGCTAGGCGAACTTAGTCGTATTTATGATGGTACTCACCAAACTCCCAATTATGTTAAAGAAGGTATCCCTTTTTATAGCGTTGAACATGTTACAGCAAATGATTTTTCTACTACAAAACATGTGTCCAACGAAGTTTTTGAAAAAGAGAATAAAAAGGTCAGGCTTGAAAGAAATGATATTTTAATGACACGTATTGGCGATATCGGTACGGCACGACTTATCGATTGGGATGTCCAGGCTTCGTATTACGTTAGTCTGGCGTTGATAAAACATTCTGAAAAGATAAATTCACATTTTTTGTCACAATACATAAATTCTGTTGGGTTTCAAAAAGAATTGTGGAAACGAACGATTCATGTTGCTTTTCCCAAAAAAATAAATCTTGGTGAGATAAGTGAGTGCAAACTTTCAGTTTCATCCCTCCCCGAGCAACAAAAAATTTCCACCTTCCTAGGAGCCGTTGATGACTGGATTGGAAATTTGCGTTTGCAAAAGAAAAATTTGGAAGTTTATAAAAAGGGCATGATGCAGAAGATTTTTTTGCAGGAGGTGCGGTTTAAGGATGATAAGGGAAAAGAGTTTGCGAAATGGGAGGAGAAGAAGTTGGGAGCGGTTGGAAAAATATATAATGGTCTTTCAGGAAAAACAGGGGAGGATTTTGGACAAGGAGATCCCTATATTGCATATAAGCAAATTTTTGATAGTAGCAAGATTGATGTTAGTAAATTCGCATTGGTAGAAATTAAAAAAGATGAAAAACAAAACCGTGCACAATTTGGAGATATTTTTTTTACGACTTCATCAGAAACCCCGCATGAAGTTGGATTTGCATCTGTTTTACTTAATAAAGACGTAGATCCTTATCTAAACAGTTTTTCTTTTGGGCTTCGGGCAAATTCTCTTAAAGAATTGGATCCTTATTTTGCAAGGTTCCTATTTAGAAGTTCTATCTACCGGAAACAAGTTATAAAATTAGCTCAAGGAAGTACGCGTTATAATATTTCCAAGGTTGAATTTTCAAAAATAAAACTTTTGTTCCCTTTTTTTCCCGAACAGCAGAAAATTGCAGAGTTTTTGACCTCACTCAATAGTTTAATAGAATCAAAACAACAACAAATCACTCAAGCCGAAACTTGGAAGAAGGGTTTGATGCAGGGGTTATTTGTATAGTGGTTTTTTGAAAAGCTAAATTTGTTATTGCAGAAAAGGGGATTCTGTGTTAAAATTGAATCACTAACTTTTAAGAGGCAAACATTACTTTTGTAATGGGTGGTTACAACAGCTTGCAATAGCCATTCGATTTAGATGAGTTGGTTGAATTGTTTCTGCAAACTTGCAATAATTTAGCGAGTTCGTGAACTAGTCTAGCGAAAGCTACGACCAAGAAGACAATTAGCATATAATAGGCACTTAATTTAATCATTAAGATTTGATTTAACACTGTCTTTATTATATATACGTCACGGTAAGACCCTAGTCCATTTGGACAGGACACGACTGCAAGCGAACCGAAAGGTTTTAGAACCTCTCCTCAGATCGAGCTATGTCTACGGCTTGCAAGGAGGGGTTTTTGCGTTTTTTTATGAGCTTTATTCAATGGAAGGAACAACTAAAAGAAGAGAAAAAAGTAAAGAAATATCAACATTTAGATAGGTCTATAAATTTAGATTTGAAAAATGATTTTCAAGAAGTTGTTGATGCAATAAAAAATATAACTAATCATTCATTTCTCCCGTTTATTAAAAGAATTAGCAGAAAAACAAGATTTAAACACAGAACAAATAAGCTTCCAGTTCGAACTTTGAAATTAAGACCCATTATGTATGCATCACATTTAGATTCTCATGTGTACAGTTATTTTAATTATTGTTTATCACTGGAATATGAAAAGAAGCTAAAAGAATGTGAGTTGTCTAATGTCGTCTTAGCTTATCGTTCGATAAAAATACCTGAAAGTAGTGAGGGGAAGTGTAATATACATTTTGCGTCAGAAGTATTTAATTACATCTCCAATAGGGGGATGTGTGTCGTAATTACTCAAGATATTAAGGGATTTTTTGATGAAATTTCTCATAAATTTTTGTTTCAAGGTATAAAGGAACTATACGAAGGGGGTTGGATTGATTCTAGTCTTGTCAAGGTCCTTCATTCATTAACCGCATTCAAGTATATAAATTATGATGATTTCAGAAAGAACCATTTGAAACAATTGATAGAATCTAAAAAAGAAATTCCAATTTATAAATTAATTAAACAATATGTACATAAAAACAAATCTTCAAAAGGAATCCCTCAGGGAAGTCCTCTAAGTGGTTTATTGGCAAATATATACATGTTAAGTTTTGATATGGAGATTAGAAGGGAATTTCCTGCTGTCTTTTATCGAAGGTATAGCGACGACCTAATATTTATATGTGATGAAGAACTTAAGGATAACTTACTGGCTTCCATAGAAGAGAAAATATCACACAGGGATTTATCAATCCAACCAACAAAAACATTTATAGCAAAATTTGGATATGCTAATAGTATGCTAAAATGTGTTCAAGTGTCAGATGGTAATGGTGTGAAAAATAATCGGGATTATATCGACTTTTTAGGGTTTGAATATAATGGTCAGACTACACATTTCCGAAAAAACACGTACCAAAAGTTACTTAAAAAATCAGTAATTAACAGAATAAGTCGAAAGAAGAATTCAACAAAGTTAATCAAAAGGATAAAACCGAAAAAAGATACGTTAAAACATCGAAATCGTTCAAATTACTTAATGAAAGCCATTGAAGTCACGAAAAGTGATGGCATGAGAATACAGTTAAATAAATTCAATAGAAAAGTAAAAGAAAAATTTAAAAAGTCTTTATGCCACATCAATCCGAACAACAACTTGAAAAAACTCTAATAGAACAGTTAAATCGATTGGGATTTGCTTCAGTTATCTTAGAAAACCCTGATACGCTTGTTTTTAATTTGCGTAAACAATTAGAGAAATTTAATAATAGAAAATTTTCTGATACAGAATTCTCTCAAATCTTTAATCATCTCAATAAAGGCGAACGTTTTTATAAGGCAAAAACATTGAGAGATCATTTTGCCATCTCTAATGACGATGACACTGTCTCATTTATTCAGTTTTTTAACATGGATCAATGGTGCAAAAACGAATATCAGGTTACACATCAGATCACCCAAGCCGGTCGTTACGAGAATCGTTATGATGTGACTTTGCTCATTAATGGTTTGCCACTAGTACATATAGAACTAAAACGTCGCGGAGTGGAAATGAAGGAAGCTTTTAATCAGATCCAACGTTATCATAAGCATTCATTCACCGGAACATTGTTTGAATACGTCCAAATTTTTGTTATTTCTAATGGCGTTAATACTAAATATTTTTCCAATAATCCCAAACAATCATTCGAGCAAACTTTTTATTGGACAGATGAGCAAAATAATAAAATCACACAACTCGATAAATTTGCCGATGCCTTTTTGGGGAAGTGTACAGTCTCAGAAATGATTGCCGAACATATTGTATTAGCTGAATCTTTGCAAATACCAATGACATTGCGCCCCTATCAATATTATGCAGTAAAAGCGATCGAAAAGCGTGTGCGTGAATCCAATAAAAACGGTTATATTTGGCATACTACTGGCTCAGGCAAGACCTTAACTTCATATAAGGCTAGTCAAATACTTTCACGAATGCCGGAAGTTAAAAAAGTATTGTTTGTTGTTGACAGAAAGGATCTGGATATCCAGACAACTAAAGAATTCAATTCATTTTCCGACGGATCAGTCGATGGGACTGATAATACTCGTAATTTAGTTAAACAATTAAAAGATAAAAATCGTAAAATTTGGGCAAACACATGCTCGCATTAAATCATTTTTTAAGAAAGCTCAACTTTTCGGATTCACGGGAACACCTATCTTTGCTGATAATAATGTTGGAGGAGTAACAACAGCCGATGTATTTGGAGAATGTTTGCATAAATATATCATTACTCATGCCATATCTGACGATAATGTCCTAGGTTTTGCTGTTGAATACGTCGGTAAGTACAAACAAAAGGATTCTAATACTTTGGATGCGGATATATTTGCTGAAACTCTTGTCGAAGGGATAGACACGAAAGAAGTTCTTGAAAGTGCTGATCGGCTCAATAAAATTACAGATTATGTCTTGGCTGATTGGAAGAGAAAAACAAAGAATGGCAAATTTAACGCTCTTTTTGCAGTTTCAAGCATTGAAGTTTTGAAAAAGTATTACACCCTATTCAAAAATAAAAAAGCGGAAAATTTTAAAATCGCCACTATTTTTACCTATCAAGCTAACGAGGATGATAGTTCTGATATGCTTGATGTTGATGTCTTTGCTGGAGAAGGAACAGCAGGGAACAAACATTCTCGAGATTTCTTGGAAGAATGTATTAAGGATTATAACAAAACATATTCAACAAATTTTTCAACTGACCGATTTTACGACTATTATCGTGATTTGCAAAAACGAATAAAAAGCAAAGAAATCGATCTAACTTTGGTGGTGAACATGTTTTTGACCGGTTTTGATAGTCCTAGACTAAATACTTTGTATGTTGATAAGAATTTACGTTATCACGGACTGATTCAGGCGTATTCAAGAACTAATCGTTTGTTAGATTCAGATAAACCGCATGGGAACATTGTTTCATTCAGAAATTTAAAGTTAGCCACTGATAAAGCTTTAGCGTTGTTCGGAGATGAAAATGCTAAAGAAATTGTGTTTAAGAAACCTTACGAAGAACAAAAGAAGGACTTTGAAAATAAGCTAAAAGAATTGCGAGATAAAGTCCCAACCGTTGCTTCCGTCGATACGTTACAAGGTGAAGAAGAAAAAGCGATCTTTGTAAAGTCATTTCGTGATTTGTTACGCATTAAGTCATCTCTGGAAACATTCGCTGAATTTTCTTTTCAAAATTTAGGTATCTCGGAGCAAGAATTTTATGATTATCAAAGCAAGTATTTGGATATTCATGAAGAACGAAAAGATAATGAGAGTGGTACAGAATCAATTCTTGATCAAATCGATTTTGAGATTGAATTGACTGTGCGCGATATTATAAATTTTGATTACATTATTCAGCTTATTGCTGGGTTGAAGAATATCAGTTCAAAGACTGTTCGCGAAAAGAAGACAGAAGAAATTTTACGTTTATTTGACCGTGACGTTAAGCTGCGCAAGAAAAAAGAGCTAATTAAGAAATTTATTGAAGAAAATCTGCCGAGAATTAATAAATCTGATGATGTTGAAAAAGCATTTGGTAAATTTTGGTCGGGTGAACGATCTAATGTTCTAAAAAATATAGCTAAATCAGAAAAGATTCCACTCGAAAAATTTGATCAGTTGATTGGAGATTATTTATACACGCAGAGACTGCCAAGTGGACAGGAAATTGTGGAATTACTTCCAGAGATACCGCGAATTCTTGAACGACAGGGAATTATTGATCGAATTAAAAATGCAATTGAAAATGTGGTTGATTTATTTGAATGGTAACGCAAATAATAAATATATATGTCGCAATACTACAAAGCTGTTCGCACTAAAAACCTTTTCGACCCCAAATCAAAAGATGCTTTTAAATTATCCCGTTCCAAAATAGATTTATTTCTAAATTGCCCTCGCTGTTTTTATTTAGATAGAAAACTCGGCGTCGGCCGACCACCGGGCTTTCCCTTCAACCTAAACTCCGCTGTCGATAAACTCCTCAAAACCGAATTCGACATCCACCGCGCCAACAAAACCGCACACCCACTTATGAAAGCCTACAAAATTAACGCAGTACCATTTCAAGATCAAAGAATGGACGAGTGGCGTGATTCTTTACGTCGAGGCATTAGATTTTTACATAAGAAAACTAATTTTTTAGTTACCGGTGGCGTGGATGATGTTTGGGTTAATTCAAAAAAGGAACTGATCATCGTCGACTACAAAGCTACCAGTAAATCAGCAGAAGTTAATTTGGATGCTGAGTGGCAGATTGGTTATAAACGTCAAATGGAAATTTATCAGTGGCTCTTCCGTCAAAATGGATTTAAGGTTTCTAAAATCGGTTATTTTGTTTATTGTAATGGCAATTCCGATAAAGAAGCTTTTGATGCTAAACTTGAGTTTGATATTAAAGTCATTCCTTATAAAGGTGATGATTCCTGGGTCGAAAATGCCATAATTAAAGCTCATAAATGCTTAAAAGGTAATAATCTACCTAAGGCGGGAAATGACTGCGATTATTGTAATTATGTGACGGCGGTGAACTTTAAATTATAAATTTTTTTATGCTCAAAGCCATTCTCTTCGATTACACTGTACCTAGATTAGACAGGTTAGTGCTTTTACAGTTAAAATAGTGGTATATGAAAAACAAGAGTAAGCAATTAGTAGTATATCAAACATCTTCTGGTTCAATTGAGTTGCGCGGTGATTTTAAGGCTGAAACAATTTGGGCAACCCAGGCAGAGATCGCCACTATTTTTGGAGTTACCTCTCAAAACATTACGATGCACCTGAAAAATATTTATAAGCAAAAAGAGCTTGTAAAACGGGCAACTTGTAAGGAATCCTTACAAGTTCAAGATGAGGGTAATCGTAGGGTTGAACGACGAATTAAAGAATATAATTTAGATGTTGTTATTGCTGTTGGTTATAGAATAAATTCAATTATCGGGACTCATTTCCGTCAATGGGCGACAAAGATTCTGCGTGAACATATTACAAAGGGATACACCATGCACCGCAGGCGTATTCTTCGTAATTACGACTCTTTTATGAAAGCAGTTGGCGATATTCAAGCACTTTTGCCTGAACAAGTGGCTTTTGATTCAAAACAAGCGTTGGAATTGGTTAAAGAGTTCGCCAGTACCTGGATATCACTTGATGCCTTTGATAAAGAGGTGCTCGCACCTATTGGCACAACAAGAAGATCTGTCAAACTAACTGGCGAAGAATTAGCCATCGTTATCGCTGATTTTCGTGCAGAAATGATTAGTAAAAAAGAAGTATCAGATATTTTTGCTCAAGAAAGACAGTGGGGAAGTATTGCTGGCATAGTTGGTAATGTAATGCAATCTTTTGGTGGGCGGGAATTGTATCAAAGCGTGGAAGAAAAGGCTGCACATCTTTTGTATTTTATGGTCAAGAATCATCCGTTTGCGGATGGGAATAAGCGCGCCGGTGCTTTTTCATTTGTTTGGTTTTTACGCAAAGCACGCGCCAAAAAATCAAGCAATATTAATCCGTCGACACTGACGGCGCTCACCCTGCTTATTGCCGAAAGTGATCCGAAAAAGAAAAATCAGATGACTGCACTCGTTACACAGTTGCTAAAATAATTTATCAGTACAGACAAGAAGAAAATATGCTCAAAGCCATCATCTTCGACTACGACGGCGTCATCGTTGATTCCTTTATCAGCGTGTTTGAGGTTTACGAAAAAATCTGTAAACGTTTTGATGTTGCCTACCCAAAAACATTAGAAGAATTCAGAAAATTATATGGCTATAATTATAAGGAGTTACAAAAAAATCTAGGCATTGATGAAAAGGATGCTGACGAGGTTGGAAAAATTTTTAGTGTTGAAATTGTTAAAAAGAAACACGGGACCTTTCTTGGTATTGTCGATGTTATTAAAGAATTATCACATAAATATAAAATTTTTTTAGTTTCCGCTGCGATGAGTGCTGAAATCCTTCCCAGAATAGAGGAATTTGGTTTGAAGAATGTTTTTGAAAAGTTTTATTGTGGTTGGGATCAAAAAATTAAGAAAAGTGATTTGATGAAAAGCATTTTCTCGGAATACAATTATACTCCCGATGAGCTTGTCGCAATCGGAGACCGCGCTATCGACTATGATGCGGCCAAGACCGCTGGCTTCAATGATAATCATTTAATCATGGTAAATTATGGTTGGGGATTAGACAAAAAAGCTATTGGCCAAGCTCTAGTTGCAGAAACTCCACATGACATAGTCGGTTTAGTTCAGTTTATTGATAAGAATAATTAAATTTATGTCTAAAGTTTTTTTAATTACACATCCAGATGTCATCGTTGACCCTAAACAACCGATTGATGAGTGGATTCTTTCAACAAATGGATTACTTCGGGCTCACAATCTAATGGAGCATTCTTTGTGGGTTGATGTTGATGTCGTATATTCAAGTCTTGAATTAAAAGCATCAACAGTTGCTCAATTAGCCGCCAAGAGATTTAATCTACCTATTTATACAAAAGAATGTTTAGGCGAGATTGATCGTTCTTCGACAGGTTTTATGCCCTATGATGAATTTATGCTTTCCGTTAAGGAGTTTTTTAGCAAACCGACAGAAAGTTGTCGTGGATGGGAAAAAGCCTTTGACGCTACTAAGAGGATTTCTGATTGCGTAAATGCCATCATTAGTCTAAACAGTGGAAAGAATATTGTATTGATAGGACATGGAGCTATCTTTGCAATTTTACTGTGTTACATCAAAAATATTCCACCAACGTTTGAGCTATGTCAGGACGGGGTCGGCTATGTTTCTGAAATTGACTGGAAAAATAAACAAATAATTTCGATGTGGGAAAAATATTAAAGCACAATTATATTTACTATCTTTATATTCTTAAATGCTCTGACAAAACTCTCTATACCGGCATCACGGTTGATTTAGTTCGTCGCATAAAAGAACACAACAGCTCCAAGCTCGGCGCAAAATATACTCGTGCACGTCGTCCGGTTAAATTGGTTTATAGTAAATCATTCAAAAATCGCTCGCTGGCAACAAAGGCGGAATTGTCTGTCAAGAAAATGACGCGGGCGGAGAAATTGACCGTTATTGAAAGTTAATTTACGCAAAATAAAAAGAGCCCCCGACAGAGACGGAACTCTGTAAGGGTTTCTTTCGTAGTAAACATTAACATTATAGCTAAATGAAAAAAGATGTCAATTTAAGGTGCACACATAACCGTGTAATACAAATATATTTGTACCTAGATTGGACAAATCCGAATTCGAGAAGATAAAATGGAAGTATATGAAAAACACAAAAAAAGTAACTATTTTTGAAGGCAAAAAAGTCCGCCGTATTTGGGAGGAGGCAAAAGAACTTTGGTATTTTGCTGTTGTTGATGTTATCGCTATTTTAACAGGAAGTAGCAACCCACAGGTTTATTGGCGTGTATTAAAAAAACGTTTAATTGACGAGGGTTCTAATGAAACCGTTACAAAATGTAACGGTTTGAAAGTTGAGGCATCAGATGGGAAAATGCGTTTAACAGATATGGCGGATACTGAAACTCTTTTTAGACTTATTCAATCAATCCCATCCCCAAAAGCGGAACCTTTTAAAATTTGGTTGGCCAAAGTTGGTTACGAAAGAATTGAGGAATTGAATGATCCAGAAAAGGCTCTCAATCGCAGCCGTGAATACTGGCAAAAGATGGGACGTAGTAAATCTTGGATTCAACAACGCATGATGGGCCAAGAGATCCGAAACAAATTAACTGATTATTGGCAGAAGAGTGAAGTTCAAAAACAAAACGAATTTGCCATCCTCACGAATATCATCCATGAAGAATGGACCGATCTAACAATAAACGAGCACAAGAAACTCAAGAGTCTTAAAAAAGAAAATTTGCGTGATCACATGACAGATGCGGAATTGGTTTTTACAGCTCTTGCAGAATTGTCTACGCGGCAAATAGCAGAAACAATGCAATCTGTTGGCCTTGAAGAAAATAAAGTTCCAGCAAAACATGGTGGTAAGATTGCAAAAAATGCTCGAGTGGCTCTCGAATCTAAGACAAAGAAGAAAGTTGTGACGGGGAAAAATTTTTTGCTATCAGGAAAAGATGCAAAACGATTAAAGAAGTAGTTGCAATTGACATTTTCAGTAGATATGATATCCTGTGTGAGTCAAAGGCGGTTGCAAGATTTCACTTCAAAAGATAGCAATATCTTTTGGTGAAATCTTCTAGCCGCTTTTTTATAATACTAATTACCTGCCTGCCGGCAGGCAGGCGAATCTCCTACTAATTTACGAATGATTACGAAAAATTAGTTGTGGTATAAAAGGTTCATAAGTTCTTTCGTTCATACGTCTGTTTGCTTTGTTCTTTACTTGCTTATAGAATATTAGTATATATGAAAATTAGCTTAAAATTACTCAAGGCCATTAAGTTTGCCACTAAGACGCATGATGTTTATCAAAAACAGAAAAGAAAAGGCAAAGATATTTCTTATATTGTCCATCCACTAACAACCGGCCTGTGTCTTTCTCAGGCTAATGCTGATGAAGATGTGGTTATTGCTGGTATTCTACATGACACTATCGAAGATAGCGTTGAACATAAAAAGGTTACTCCAGAAATGCTTAAAGAACGTTTCGGTCAAAAGGTCGCAGATTTAGTTATGAGTGTTACTGAGACTGACAAAAAACTTTCTTGGCAAGAACGTAAACAAATAGCGCTTGATGATATCGTTTCATTCTCAAAGGAATCAATACTGGTTAAATCGGCTGATGTTCTCAGTAATAATTATGAGCTTATCGATGATTATGCCAGAGATAAAGATAAAGTGTTTGAACGTTTTGAGGCGAGCAAAGAAGAAAAAATACAAAATACTTTGAATGTCATCGCGGCCTTAATTAAAAACTGGCCAGAAAATCCATTTCGAGAAGATTTGGATTATGTAGCCGAACAATTTCGTCTCATGATTAATTAATTTAATAATATATGGATACTTCATTAAAACATTTTGACATAGTAGTCATCGGCGGCGGAGCCGCAGGTATGGTGGCGGCTATTTCGGCGCGCACGCATCACCCAGACAAAACAGTTGCTCTTGTTGAAAAAAGTTCTGAACTTGGACGCAAGCTTTTAGTTAGTGGCGCGGGTCGTTGCAATCTCACAAATCTTCAGCTGGAAGACAAACCAGAACAATTCTTTGAAGGCACAGGCAAAGATTTGGCCAAGAAGATTTTTAAATGTTTTGATTATAACAACATCGTCAGCTTTTTTTCTGACCTTGGTGTGCGCTTGGCACCAGAGAAAAAAGGTGAACAGAATAAAGTTTTCCCTGTCACTCAACAAGCAAAAACTGTTTTAAATGCACTCGAAGCAGAGTTGGCTCATCAAGGTGTTTCTGTTCTAACAAATATCGAGGTTATCAATATTCAACACAATAAAAAAGCCAATACTTTTCGTTTGCAACTCAAAAAATCTGACGAATCCATCAGCGCAAAACATGTTATTTTAACAACTGGCGGTCAAACATATCCAATACTCGGCAGTGATGGCGCAGGCTATGAAATCGTTAAAGTTTTTGGTCATAAAATTATTGCTCCGATCGTTTCAGCTGTGCCATTTGAAGCCAAAAATGCTTTGAGCCAAGTTCTTCAAGGCGTAAAAATGGAATTGGGTGTAAAATTATTTTCCAAAGAAAAATTAATTGCAGAAAATATTGGTGATGTTATTTTCACTAAGTATGGGTTATCTGGTTCTGCGATTCTCGAACTTAGTCGTGTTGCTTCTGTGGAACTCAATCGTAACGGTGTTAGGGATTTAATGGTTAAGTTAAATTTTTATCCTGGAGAAAATATGGCTGATTTGAAAAAATGGTTTGAAAAAATGCTTAAGTCTCGTCCCAATAAAACTGTAGTCGATATTCTGCGTGGTTCTCTGCCTTTTAACTTACCAGGTACTATTTTGAAGTTTCTGGATATTAGTCTCGAAACAAAAGTCAGTGAATTGACGAAGCAAAAGATCGATGCGCTTCTTGAAAGTTTAACAGCCTTTGAAATCAAAATAACCGCAACTCGTGGTTGGGACGAAGCTGAGTTCACGGCTGGTGGTGTCGATGGCTCAGAAATCAAAGTAACTCTTGAATCAAAAAAAGTTCCTGGTTTATATTTTGCGGGCGAGGTGATTGATGTCGACGGCGCCATCGGCGGTTTCAATCTGTCGTGGGCTTGGAGTTCTGGATTTGTGGCGGGTAAATTGGAATAATTAGTTTTTTGTCGAAATTGTGATACAGTTGATATATGAATAAAAATCTGAAAATAATCAAAGACGCTGTTCTTGAAATGGGTGGTAAGATCGAAGAATTCGTTCCTGAAAGAGGTTGTTTTTATATTAAAGTTTTGGGTAAACGAATTTTGCTGGAACGTAAGATTTCTATTAGTCGTCAGTCATTTGTCAGTGGCAGTTTTACCCGTTGCAAAGACATTACCCATAAACTTTTAGAATCCTACAATCTGCCATCACCAGCAACTGAATGTTTTTATAATAAAAGTTTCGATAAGAGGCAAGCCTTGAAGCAGGTTAACAAACTTTCATTCCCAATTATTTTGAAAGATTCAACTGGTTCTCAAAGTATAGGCATCTTTCCATTTATTGAAACTCCACGGGAAGCAGTCATGATATTAGGTCGAGAATTACCAAAATATCGCGGTATGGTAGCGCAGGAAATGGTTTTTGGAAAAGAATATCGAATTCTCGTTCTTGGTGAAAAGGTGATTGGTGCACTTGAAATGATACCGCCGTTTATCGTGGGTAACGGAGTTTCTACCATCAGAAAGATTATTACAGCGAAACAAAATACTACGGATCGACGCACTGATTTTGATAAAAAGTTAAACAAAATATTGAAAGATCAAAATGTAACACTCGAAACTATTTTGGCTAAGAAAAAACTTGTGTTTATTAAAAAAAGTTCTTGCTTGGCTGAGGGTGGAGAAACGAGCGACGCGACTGATCAAGTACATCCAGATGTTGTCAAAATGTGTGTGGCTGCGTCTAAGGCTGTAGGCAAATATTTAGTGGGTATTGATGTTATTTGCGAAAATATTTCCGAAAAACCAAGTAAGAAAAACTTTCATATTTTAGAAATAAATGGCAAGCCAGACTTGTATATTCACTATAATCCAACTCACGGAAAGACAAAAAATGTGGTCAAAGACATTGTTAAATTCATGGCCAAGGTGGCTAATCCGTTGCCAGCCAAAGATTAAACTTTTTTATAATGTATATTGGTATCAGGAAGTTCCTGTGTATAAAGATCGCCAAAAGGGTGATTTTTTTGTTTAATTTAGCAAAATTTGTTTAATTGTTTATTTGTTTGCTTGTTTTTTTGTCTAAAACTTGACAAATTTTAAGATTTATACTAATCTATTCTGAATTTGTCCTTCGACAATTTACGTTACACAATAACATAGAAATCCACATTATTAGATAGATATATTTTTAGTACGTTTTTTGTTTTTGAAATCTGTCGCAAGATGGATGGTTCGAGGTGCTAGGTGGTTGCGGTTCTAAACGGCTCAACACGGAGGATACCATGAGCCACAGGTCCTTGTTCCGACTGGTGCTGGTGCTGTTCGCGTTCGTCATGTTCCCCAACTTCGTCATGGCTGGCGAGGTGCTGAAGCCCCTCGCCAGCCAGATCACGACGCCGGTGGGCGACGTGCAGGCCTACGGCGCCACCCAGGTGCCCATGATCACGTTCGGCGCGGACTACGCCGAGATCCACGCCAACGGTGACGCGAAAGTCACCACGGCCGACTCCATCTGGGGGCGGCTCGGGCTGAACATCTCTCTGGTCCTGCAGGACGACTTCAAGGCGCAGGTGCGAGACTACCTCAGCGGAAAGTCCCCGTACTTGCGCGGCGAGCTCGGCATGATCAACGAGATGACCGAAGGATGGAACGACCCGCGGGTGAAGCCCAGGGTCGCAGCCCTTCTGACCCGGTCAACCGGTGGTGATGTCGTGGACGTGATGCCTGGCATCAAGACCGTCGAGGATTGGCGCGGCAAGCGCGTGGCCTTCCAGGCGGACGGGCCGCACATGTACTGGTTGTGGGTCATTTTGGACTCCAACCGGATGAAGCTGTCCGATGTGAAGCTCGTGCCGATGAAGAACCTGTCCGGCAAGGACAGCCCGGCCGAAGCCCTGAAGATGGGCAAGGCCGACATCGCGTTCGTCATCAGCCCCGATCACCTGGCCCTGACCAGCGGCGGCACCGTCGGTACCGGCGCCGAAGGTTCGGTCAAGGGTGCTCGAGGGTTCATGACCTCCAAGACCGGCTCGTACATCGTGCACGATGTTTACGTCGTGCGTGAAGACTACTACCAGTCCCACCGGGACGAGGTTGACAAGTTCACGCGCGGCATCATGAAGTCCCAGGAGGAACTGGGCGTTCTGTTCGCCGAGAAGAAGAGCGAGCAGTACAAGAAGGCCCTGAAGGCCTTCGCGACCATCATCCTCGGCAGTCCGGCCGCTGTGGCCGATGCCGAAGGCATGTTCGGCGAGTGCACGATGGCGGGATTCTCCGAGAACAAGAAGTTCTTTGGGGAAGCCAACTACCCGCGTGGCTTCGCCAACGTGAACAAGGAGATCCAGATCGCCCTCAAGGCGTACGGTGTCCTGACGACAGGATCCGTGCTCGCCTGGGCCGAATGGGACTTCGATGCGATGCAGAAGGCGAGCATGCTCGTCGCCAAGCCGGCAGCGCCGGCGCTGAATTCCGCGGTCGTCGCGGCAGCGGTGACGCGCCAGGCGCAGGCAGGCACGCTCGGCAACAACCAGATCTTCCCGACCTTCAGCATCTACTTCACACCGGAGCAGAAGGAATTCGCTCCGGCGCAGTACGCCGATGCGTTCGAGAAGATCGCGACCGACGCCGGCCGCTTCGGCGGCGCGGTTATCGTGATCAATGGCAATGCCGACCCGCTGGGGTACCTCAAGGCCAAGAAGTCCGGGGTCCAGCAGGGCGAGCTTTCCAAGATCAAGCAGGCGGCGCTCAACCTGAGCGTGAGCCGCGCCCTCCAGGTGAGGGACGCGATCATCGCCTTCGCCAAGAGCAAAGGCATCTCGCTGGACATATCCCAGTTCTCCATGGTGGGGAACGGGTTCAGGACGCCGAAGAGTGGCCTGAAGAGTTCCGGTGCCTGCAACGATGCCTGGCTGGCCAACGATGACCCCTGTCCCCCGAAGTCCCAGGCCGCCTGGGCGGAGAACATGCGCGTCGACTTCAACATCGTGAGCGTCGAGGCCGAGGCCGGCGCTTTCGAGCAGCTGTGAGTGGGGGTGTAAGATGAAGAACATCAAGCGCCTCACGCTCATCACGATCCTCCTCTGCGTCAGCTTCGGCTGCCGCATGCTCGAGGATAGTTCGGCCGTTCCTCCGCAGGTGCAGCAGTCGGTGGTCCAGAAGACCGTCGACGAGAGCACTGGCAAGACGACCAGCATCAAGAAGTCGTGGCCGCCCCTCGAGAATGGGGCGTCCGCGCAGGCTCCGAACCTGCTGGCCAGGAATTACTTGCTCGTCCTGGACCACTCTGGTTCCATGGGCAGCAGCGAACGCTCGAGCAACTGTGACACCAACGGCCGCTCGAAGATCGACGTCGCGAAGGCGGCGATCACTGAGTTCGCCAAGGCAATCCCGAACGACGCGAACATCGGGCTCGAGTGGTTCGCACCATCGGAAGTGGTGGTGCCCCTTTCGCTCAACACGCCGGAGCAGAACCAGGGCTTCGTCCAAAAGCTCATGACGGCTGAGTCCGACAGTGGGACGCCCATTGCGGAAGCGATGGAGTTGGCCTACAACACGCTCACTGCGCAAGCGGTTCTGCAACTCGGGTACGGCGAGTACTATATCGTGATCGTCACGGATGGTGCCGCCGACTCTGGCAGCGACCCCGGCAGGTGGGTCGAGTTCATCACCAAGAACACGCCGATCGTGATCTACACGATCGGGTTCTGCATCGGATCCCAGCACTCGCTTAACCAACCCGGGATAACGACCTACAAGAACGCGTCGAATGTCGGACAGCTGGCCGCTGCGTTGCAAGACGTGCTGGCCGAGGCGCCCGACTTCACGCCGCTGACGTTCGAATAACCTTTGCCCGGCGGCAGGAGCTTGCTCCTGCCGCCGGTTCCTCAAAACTGGAGGAGGTCCATGACTGGAAAAGGCAGACTGATACTAATCGTCCTCCTCGTCGTAGGCAGTATCGCTGGCATGTTGGCTTGGAAGTTCTACGAGCCGATGAAGAAGGCTCAGGACGTGGAAGACACGTCCATGGCCAAGGACATGCTCGGCGAGATCGATCTCAGGGATGACAACTTCTTCGGCTACTTCATGATCCGTAGTAAACAAATGCGGAGCATGATGATCCAGAACAGATGGCATCTCAAGATCACTGACGACAAGGCCGATTACCCCGCGCGCATGGAGGCACTCGCCAAGGGCGAAGCTGACATGGCCGTGGTTACGGTAGACAGCTACTTGCTCAATGCCGCGAAGTACGACTATCCCGGCACGTTGACGTTCGTGATCGACAAATCCGCGGGCGTTGATGCTCTCGTCGGCTGGAAGAAGGCAGGGACGAGCCTAAACGACTTCCGTGGCAAGAAAATTCGGGTGTGCTTTACGCCCGATAGTCCCAGTCACCACTTCCTGAAAGCGTTGAAGACTGGGTTCGATTTGCCAGAGGTGCTGCCCCCCAAGGGTTCGCCGCTGCGGATCGAGACCGACGGTTCCGAGGAAG
The DNA here is from genome assembly GCA_000996245.1 of Parcubacteria group bacterium GW2011_GWA2_40_23. Lineage (GTDB taxonomy): Bacteria > Patescibacteriota > Patescibacteriia > UBA11705 > JABHMO01 > GWC2-39-14. The sequence continues at coordinate 27,404 of LBYP01000019.1, forward strand.
CCATGAAATTCCTCCTCGCCGACAAGTGCGACCTTGCCATGGGCTGGGAGCCAGACATCAGTAGGACCTTGGCCAAAGAAAGTGGCATCGTTCGGCTCATCGGTACCGAGAAGATGGACGGCTACATCGTGGACGTCCTGGCAGTGTCGCGGGAGTTCCTGAAGAAGCACCCGGAAGCAGTGAAGCTGTTCATGGCGAATTACTTCCGGGCGCTCAACTACTACACCAAGGAGCATCCCGAAGAACTTCGGATCGAGCTCATGGCCGAGACCGGCCAATCGGCTGAAGTCGTCGAGAAGATGCTGAAGGGGATCGTCTGGGTAAACCTGACGCAGAACTGCCTTGTGTGGTTCGGTATCGGGCCTGCCAGTGCGAATCCCAGTACGTTGCTCGCGGAGACGATCGAGTCGACCGTGGCAGTGCTCATCGATAACAAAGACTTCGACAAGAACCCGTTGCCGGACGGAGATCCCTTCAAGATCTTCTACGGCGACATCTTGGCGGAGCTGTTCAAGAAGAGCGCTGCTGGCATGGCGAGTGAGAACGCGCCGGCCGTGGTCAACTCGCTCGAGACCAAGTTCGATGCCATGAGCGCAGACCGTTGGGCCACGCTCAAGGAAATCGGAACGCTGAAAGTCGAGCCAATCGTGTTCCAAAGCGGTACGGCTCGTCTCGGCCTCGACGGAAAGACAGATCTCGATTTACTGGCGGAGAAGATGAAGCACTTCCCGACAGCGCGCCTGAAGGTCTTCGGACACACAAGTATCGAAGGTGATCCGGTGGCCAACAAGGAGCTGTCGCTCGAAAGGGCCGAAGCTTGCGTCAAGTACTTCGAGGTGACCTATTCGATGGATCCCAACCGGTTCCTGCCGATTGGGATGGGCGGCGGAAAGCCTCTGCCCCAGCTGCCGGACGAAGAAGATCGTGGATGGCTTTACCGCCTGCCGCGCGTGGAGATGATGCTGGTCGTCGACGAGATCTGAACCAAGGAGGTGTCGAATGAACAAGAGCGTTGCTCTTGCCCGGCGTAAGGAAGCCCCTTCGCTGGGGCCTCCGATAACGACCGCGGATCTGTTCGGTCCGAAAGTAAAGAAAGCGGTGCTGAAGAAGACCGCTACGAGTCTGGCTACGTTAGCCCCCTTGGGTGTGGGTCTGGTCGGTGTCGCGGGATGTGTGATCCTGGGATCGACTGGTCTTTTCATCATCATGGGAATTGTGGGCGGCGCAGTTGGAGCTGGATGCTGGGCATTCAACTACTTCATTCGTGGAAGCACGATCGAGGCAGAACATGTGTCCAGGCTGACCCAGATCATGAAGCAGCAGAACGATGCACGAGTTGCGCGCTTGCGTGACGAGATCATCCTCTGCCGCGATATTCCTGATGCTGCCGAGTATTCTGAACAGGGATTGGTCCAGTACGACAACGTCGCAAGACAGTTGACGGCACTGCAGACCATCCTGGAACGTCAGCTGTCGCCAGATGAAATGACCTTCGGGAAGTTCGTCGGGAGCGCACAGCAACTCGCTTTGAACATCATGGACAATCTCCGCATCATGGTTTGTACCCTCGAAGCAGTTCGAGGGGCTGACGCGGAAGTCATCAGACGGGGTTTGCAAAAGCTTGAACGTCAAGCGGTGCTGACTCCTTCGGATCAAGATGAGAAAGCAGAGCTACTAATTCGCAAGAAACTTCGTGAAGATGCGCTGATCGAGGCCAACAGGCTCGCTGATGGCAACGAAAAGTTCATCACGAAGCTGATCCAAGCTACGGTAAATCTCGGCAGAATGCGGGCCGGTGGTTCCGCACAAGTAGATGCCGAGAGTGCGATGCGCTCTCTCCTGCAGGTGGCCGCACGGTGCGCCGCCTACGGGCAAAACAAAGCAGCGGATATTTAAAGAAGGAGGCTCCCATGCCCGACGACGGAACCCACATTGGCTTGAACCCCACGACCATGGAACCCGAGGTCCCCAAGCGTGAAGCTCTCGTGCTGACCAAGACCGAAGACGACGTGCTGAAGCAGAAGGTCGCCGGAGATCTCGGTCTCCTCGACGTCGACAAGCCCGAAGCCACGGCCCTCGCCTTGCGCAAGGACCCGACGGTTATCGCCGCGGCCGACAAGAACTTCGCCTCCCTCGTGGAGGTGAGCATGACGGACGCAGGGTCCGTGACCTCCGTGGTGCACCTGGCGCAGACCATGGGTCTCGAGACCCAGCAAGCGTCCGCCATGAAGAACGCGGTCATGGGGCAGTACATCCGTCAGCTCGGTACGGGCGGCGAGACCAGCTCGGAATTGCGCAACGACATGGTGGACCTGCGCGAGATCACCGACAAGCTCGACCCGCACGGATTTGACTTCAGCGTCGGCACCGTCGTCCGCGTCTTCGCGGCGGTGTTGCCGGACAAGCTGAGCCACCCGGTCACGCGCTACTTCCTGCAGTTCGAGACCGGATCGGTCGCGATCGACACCATCCTGAAGCGTCTGGACGCCGGCTACCTGAAGCTCCAGCGCAACAACGACACCTTGATCGAGGAGCAGGCGGACATCCGTCAGCTCACGATCCGCTTGCTCTACAACCTCAGCCTGGGCATGGAACTCCGTGCCCGGATCGAGGCGAAGATCGCCGAGCTGCCCGCGGGCTCGCCGGTCGCCAAGTTCCTGAAGGAGCAGGTCCTGTTCGAGATCAACATGCGGTGCGTGTCCATGGGCAAGCAGTTGCTGGTGAACCAGCAGGGCTACATGTCCATGGAGATCGCGCGCGGCAACAACCAGACGCTGATGCGGGCCGTCCTCGACACGCGCAACGTCACGGTGGCCGCCCTGAACATCGCCGTGTTCCTGGCGTACATCATCAACGACCAGAAGCTGACCCTCGAGGTCATCGGGTCGCTGAACGCCACGACCAGCGAGCTCATCCTGCGCAACGCGAAGCTGCTGCGCTCGGAAGGCCTGGCCATTCAGAAGGAAGCCGTCGAAGGCGGCCTGGAGATGGACAAGCTCAAGGAAGCCTTCGTCGAAATCAGCGGCGCCGTCGAGGACTACGAGAAGTTCCGCAACGCGGCGCTGGAGCCCCAGGGTAAGCTCATCGCTCAGCTGGCCGATCTGTCGGCCCAGGCCGAGGAGAGCATCCAGCGCATCGAGAAGGGTCACGTGGCGCAGGGGCAGATGATCGACATCGCGCCCCCCATCGCCGCCTGACCTCGTCCTGAACAGTTCTAGTGCTCAGTTCTAGCTAAGCATGCCGGCGGTGGGTCGCAGTGACTCACCGCCGGCATTCCTCAACAAGTTCCTCAACGGAAAGATGAAGGAGACCGAGAGATGAAGAAGCTCACGCAGTTCCTCATGGCCGTCGTGTTCGCGCTGGTCGCGATCACCATGACCGTGCCCAGCTCGAGCGCCCAGGCACAGCCCTCGACCCAGACGAAGGACGTGTTCGACATGACCTTCAGTCACTACATCACCTGGGACTTCTCGCCGTTCCTGTTTGAGAACCTGGTGGCCAAGTGGTCGAAGAAGTACGGCATCACCATCCGGCTCTCCGAGCCGATGGACTATGCCGAGTCCATCACGCAATTCGGTCTCGGCAAGTACGACGCCGTGACCATCACGAACATCGACTCCTACATCGCGCCGGCCTTCGGCGGGATTGACGTCGAGTTCATCGTCATCCAGGACTACTCCGCCGACAACGACGGGATCGTCACCAAGTCGGGCAAGACCATGTCCGACATGAAGGGGCGCGAGATCACCATCGTCCAGAACACGGTCACGCAGCACCTCGTGGCGCGCTGCCTCGAGCTCGCCAAGATGAAGCTGACCGACATCATCATGAAGGGCGCCGGCTCCGAGTCGGAAGTGCTGACCGCCTTCGTGACCAACGACGACCCCAAGACCACGGTCGGCACCTGGAACCCCAACCTGCTGAAGTTGCGGCAGGAGAAGCACGCTAACATGGTCTGCGGGTCCAGCCAGATCCCCGGCGAGATCATGGACGGCATCCTCGTGCGCGTCGACGCCGACGAGCGCCTGAAGAAGGCCTTGACCGGCGCCTACTACGAGATGATAAGCCAGCTCGCCACCAAGGGCGCCGCTCGCAACAAGGTCGTCGCAGCCGGGGCCAAGAGCGCCGGTTGCACCGTGCCCGAGTTCGAGCAGCAGATGAAGACCACGCACCTGTTCATGTCGCCGAAGGAAGCTCTCGACTTCATGACGGCCCCCGGCTTCAAGGCCCTGATCCAGACCGTGCAGCGCATCGCCTTCGAGGCCAAGCTGTACGAGCCCAAGAGCGTGGGTCAGGTCGGCATCGAGTTGCCGAACGGTGAGATCCTCGGCGACAAGAGCAACGTCCGCATGCACTTCCCCCTGAAGTACATGAAGATGGCCGCCGACGGCAAGCTCTAGCTGTCGCCTCGAGACCAGTTCTAACTGATCCCTCGTGATCGGTTTCCCCCAGTAGACATCATGTTTGCTGGGGGATTTTTTTACACTAAATGCTTAACGTTAATCAAAAAAACAAGAAAGCAAAAAAGCAATTAGCATCGAATGATAATCTTTTTGTTTTTTTGATTATCGCTAGATATTTGTTTTCTTGCTTTCTTGTTTTCTTGATTATACGCTGACTTGCTTTTTTTAGCTTGACAAATCCATAAAAACTTTGTAAACTAACAGGCCATGTATTTGGCAAAATGACGCAAAAAAGGCGTTTTGAACAAACTGAAATAGGGGACTGTACCATGGACGAGCTCAAAAAGGATCTGCGACCTGCCGAAGAGTCTGTGAAGAAGGCCAAGCGGTCGAGGACGGTCAAGTTCATCGGCTACTTCTCGACCGGCGCCCTCATTGCTGTCTTCAGCGCCTTTGTGCTGATTGCAGCGGTGTCCGGCTGGGACATGGCCTACAACTACCTGAAAGAGGTGGTGGCCAATCCGATCGACAGCTGGAAGTCGTTTCTGTGCGTCTTTGTGCTCCTGCCAACGATCGTGGGTCTCACGATCAACGTCAAAAGGAGGGACATCAAAGAAACGTTCTGCACGTTCAAGATGCCAGGTTGGAAGACACTCATGGGCTTGGGCGTAAGCTTGATCATCGTGAGCGTGATCGGTTACTTCTTCAGCGATCTGATCATCATCTACTTGAAGGGTCTCTACCACGATCCGCGCGAGCACCTCTGGTTCATCGGAACTACGATCGTGCTCGTCGTTTTCGTCCTGGCGGCCATGCCGTACCTGCGGCGTCGGTTTCTGTTCTTCTTCAGCGTGCACTACAAGCCGTCGAAGAAGGTGATTCTGGCGCTCGGCATGATCCTGTTCTTGGCCACTGGTTTCGCGTATTGGCGTACCATGGTTGAACGGCACAGGTTGAATCCGGATGATCGTCTGACCCCCACCCTTGCACAAATGGTAGAAGAGTTCCAGAATTACGCATTCCCACCAACGGCGGAAGACATCTGGCAAAAGGGGCGGAACGAGCTGGTCGGTGCGGCCTTCAATGGCTTGCATCCGAGCAACTGGTCAGACCTCAGCCTGGTGTCGTTCCAGACCGCCTGGACAACGTTCGTCGAGGCCTACCATGGCCCGAAGAATGAACAAGAAGCCTGGCAACTGGAACGAAACACACAAATGAATACTGTCTTCGTAGCTCTCCACCCGAGCAATTGGGCGGAAGTCAGCGTAGCGTCGTTCATGAAAGCGTGTTCTGACTACAAGTCCGAGTTCGAGAATTCGCCACAACACGTCAAAGGTGAGCCGAACCTGTTCGTGAAGGACGTTACCGCAAGTCTGCGGCGACTAATCCTCGGAATGATGATCTCGTCAGCGCTGGCGTTGTTCTTCGGACTTTTCATGGGGACCCTCGGAGTCTTTCGTGGGTTCTTCCTGCCCTTTATCGTGTTCTTGTCGATTATCCCGCCCATCGCGCTCATGCCGGTAATCCTCGGGGTTTTTGGTGTCGACGAGATGGCCAAGATCGTGGTGATCGTCATCGGTACGTTCCTGCTCATGTCGCGAGACTTGAAACAGAGAACGATCGAACTGCCCGACGAGCAAACCGTAAAGGCCATGACGCTCGGCGCGAATTCCTTCCAGATTATAAGGAAGGTCTTCCTGCCGCAGCTCATGCCCAAGTTCGTGGAAACCATGATCATCTACCTCAGCCCTGGTTGGATCTTCGTTATAGTGAGCGAGATGATCGCTTCGAGCGAAGGCCTGGGCTACCGGATCTTCATGGCCCGGCGCAACTTCAACATGGCCAAGGTGATTCCCATCGTCATCACGGTCGCGGTTCTCGCGATCAGTGTGACAGCGCTTCTGAAGCTCTTCATTACGATCCGCTACACCTGGTACGGCAAGGAAGAAAATCGTGCCTGGGTCGAAAAGTTCAAAAAGCCGTTCCGGCCGATGATGAAGTACGTCTCTCGGCATTGGAACAATTTCCTCGATCGTTTTGCTGGACTGCTGATTCGCATTTCGGATTACCTCGGTAAGAAAAAAAGCGACAGCTATCTGTGCACTTTCCTGAACAGAAGCATCAAGTTCGTGTTCGGTCCTTTTTTCTACGGACTTCGAGGAATCGACCAGCACATGGAAAAGCGCACGGTCGATGCCAAGCTCGCTACCTTGAAAACTACGCACTTTGTTCCAGGCAAGCACATGATCTACCTGGAAGACGTGAAGGTGGTGTACGGAGAAAAAACGGTTCTGGCCGACATTGACTTGGCCGTCAGTACAGGTGAACTCGTGACCTTGGTTGGTCCGTCGGGGTGTGGCAAGTCCACTCTTCTGCGACTACTCCTCGGCCAAGAGCAACCCACCTCTGGCACTGTCTTGGTTAACGGTCAGCCGGTCGACCACCCTGACAGTCGACGTGGTATCGTTTACCAGCAGTTCGGGACCTTCCCGCATCTGACGGTCATCGAAAACGTCATGTTGGGCCTGCAGTTCAAAGCAGGTTTCTTTGAACGGTTCATGAATCGAGCCGAAATTCGCAAGCAGGCGGAAGAAATGCTCGCCGATGTGCTCATGTCCGATCACCTGGACAAGTACCCGAGCCAACTCTCGGGCGGTCAGCGTCAGCGGGTGGCCATTGCCACAACGCTGGTCATGCGCCCGGAAGTAGTCTTTATGGATGAGCCGCACTCTGGGCTCGACCACTTCACTCGTTCGGCCTTGCAGGAGATGATCAAGAACCTGTGCCAGAAGTACGGGGTCACGATCATCTTCATTACGCACAGCTTCGAAGAGGCTGTGTACCTGGGCAGTCGTGTCATCGGGCTGTCGCAGTACTACAAGGACGGCGAGTCCATCAAGGTTCATGGCGCGCGTATCGTGGTTGATCTCAGCCTCGGACGTACGCCCAAGACCATCGAGCAGAAGGCAACTGCTGAGTTCGGCGAAACGCAGCTTCTGCTGGCACGTGAATGCTTCACGGAAGGTGTGTCGCACTGGGTGACGGAGTTGCCGCTGAAGCATGGCGACAGTTTCATCACCTTGGCTGACTGCGTCAAACGCGTCCTCAAGGTTCCTGAAGTAACTTCGTAGTCACAAGACAACAAAGGCCCCTGATCACATGATTAGGGGCCTTAAATTTTATCCTTAATGAGTTGCCCGATATAGCTCATAATAAACGGTTACCGAAAAGTCATGCTCTGAGTGTACCGGATTGTCGTTGGATATCATATACTTTTTTAAGTCTTTTTTCCATTTC
>LBYP01000020.1 GCA_000996245.1 Parcubacteria group bacterium GW2011_GWA2_40_23
CAAAGGCTTTAAAACAAAGGATCATGCGATTCTCTGGCTCAACGGTATGGTAGTCAGAAGACGGACGAAACCATTCACTGATTGCTGTCCAAAATTTAAGCATCTAAACGGTAAATGTTCACTCCAGGTGAGTATTAAAAAACAGGCCAAATGGCCTGAAATACTGGGCATAAAAGCACCCAAAATTAAACGGTAACGAAAAGCTGCACGGCGATAAGTTCAAGAACTATCGCAGTGAGAAGCTGACGGACGAGTACCTGCGGTTGATCGAAAAAACCGCGCAGGTTTACCAACAGCTCGGTGCCAGTCAACCTGGAGACTTCCTCGTGTTCGATGCTCAGTTCGGCAAGCGTTGGGCTGGTGCATCCATCCACCACGGCCGTGTGCGTTACTTGCAGGAAGAGTTCGGACTCGGACCATTTGAGGTCGGCATACTGTTACTGACCCATCCCGACCGCATTACCGGCGAGAACCAGTTGTACATCGACTGCTCTGGGTGCGAGTACCGAGATGATCTGAAGGCCCCGTTCGCCCTTTGCCTCAGCTTCAGCTGGGACAGTATCAGCCAGCCTCTCGTTCTGCTCTGCAGCAGCGTTGCTTATCCCAGCGGGCGGTTTGGTTCTGTTTCGGGCTTTGCTCCGCAATGTCCTTGACCCTTGTCTACTTGAACTTTCTTGGGGGCTTTGTCCCCCTTGTTCCTTATCGGCCAGCTTTTCACGAAAGGCTGGCCGTAATTTATTCCTAAACTTCACACAAAACAAACTTTGTAATATACTTTAATAAGTATTAATAATTTAATTTTTATGCTTATCCCAACGGTTATCGAAAAAACACATGGTGGCGAACGTGCCTATGACATTTATTCCAGACTTTTAAAGGAAAGAATAATTTTTTTGGGCACAGCGATTGACGATCAAGTAGCCAACATTGTTATTGCTCAGCTTCTGTTTCTCGAAAGTCAGGATCCTAAGAAAGACATTATTCTTTACATCAATTCACCAGGTGGTTCTGTTACCGCTGGTCTTGCAATTTACGATACCATGCAATATATAAAACCTGACGTTCAGACTATCTGCGTTGGTTTAGCTGCTAGCATGGGTGCATTGCTCTTGGCAGCCGGGGCTAATGGAAAACGTTTTGCTCTCCCAAACTCAAAAATTATGATCCACCAAGTTATGGGTGGTGCACAAGGCCAAGCTAGCGATATCCAAATTCAAGCTGAAGAAATTATCAAGGTCAAACAAAACCTTAACGAGATTCTATCTAAACATACGGGTCAACCATTAAAAAAGGTTGAGAAAGATACTGATCGCGATAATTATATGACGGCTAAAGAAGCTAAAGATTATAAGATCATCGATAAGATTATTTCGTAGTTATGAAAATTGAGCCAAAGATACCCATAATTTACAAAAATAAATTTCCAAAGAATTTTGTTAACACCCCAGATGGTTGGGCATTTTCAGAAAAAGTAATTAAAGCAAATAAGGGCAAGATATTAACATTAGATATTGATTTTGGGAATTATTGCAGTTTAAATTGTCCGCATTGTTTTCGAAGAAACAATAAGGTGGATTTTGGTAAAAACAAAGTGATGCAATATTCTGATATTGTGAAGGTTATTAAAGATGCAAAAAAACTTGGTTTGAGATCAGTTAAATTTCTTGGTGCTGGCGAACCCTTCGAAGACAAAAGATTTATTGAGTTTTTAAGATTTTTACATGCTGAAAAAATAATCCCAGTTATTTTTACCAAGGGTACAGTAATTGGTGATGATGAATTAGCTAAAAAATGGAATTCACACTATGGCATTAACAATGGGAAACAACTAGTCAATGAATTAAAAAAGCTTAACGCAACTATTTTGTTGGGCTTTAACTCCTTCGACACAAAAGTTCAAGATGAAATGGTTGGTGGTATAAAGGGATATACATTAAAAAGAAATAAAGCTTTGGAGTTATTAGTTCGCGCTGGATTTAATAAAACAAATCCGACAAGATTATGTCTGGCCATGAATCCAATAACAAAACAAAATGTTAAAGTTTTATTAGAAATGTATAAGTGGGCTAGAACAAGAAATCTGGCCGCAATTATAACTCCAACTATGGTTGCTGGTAGATGTGCAAAAGAAATTGAGTGGTCAAAAATAACACCGAGCAAAAAAGAATTAGTGAATTTGTATAGTAAAATTTACAAATGGAATTTAGAAAAAGGAATTAGTACAATTGAGCAATTAAAGCATGACGGAGTTTCTGCTTATGCTGGTGTAATGGGGTGTAATGAGGTTGCTTGTGGAATGTATGTTACCTTGACTGGTAAAGTATTGAGATGCCCCGGCGATGATAAAACATTGTTTGGAGACATTTGGAGTGAATCATTGAAGAATATTTGGCTAAAATCAGAAAATTATAAACGAGCTGGAACTTTTAACTGCGGGTGTCCTCCTAAAATAGGGAAATCAATTCCCAAAAGCTTCTTTTTAGAAGTAATGGCGCAGTTGGATAAAATAAAGACAAAGAAATAAAAGAACAATCAAAAAAATAACTAATAAATTTTCTTAATATGGGAAAACTATTAGAGTTTCCAGGAGTAGAAAGAGGCTTGAGTCCTGAAGAAATGAGTGTTGGTATGCGTGTTGCTTTACCCGATGGACAAGCTCGTGGCGAAATAACAGAAATAACGGAGACATCACTTTCGGTCAAGTTGGATGGGACTAACCCTGAATACCCTGCATCGACTTGGCAATGGGAAAATGCACCAAGATTTATACAAGAAAAGTAGTAATTATCAATTAATAGCGATTTATGAAAAGTATCCTCAAACCCTGGGGATACTTTTGTGTATAAGCTGAGTACAAATAAAGCCTAGGCAGGAGGTACCGGGCGTGCTATAATTAAATGATATCCTTTTGTCAATTTCTTTCGACACTCTGATAGGTGGTTATTTTGGCTAAAAATAGATGTTTTTATAAAATGTTGTCAGGGGTTGACAAATATTTAAAGGATTGTTATACTACTGAGTTCACTACATTTAAAAGCCTCCTTTTTCGGGCAGACACGACAAGCATGGGATTTTTATTTTAGGTAAAATCAGGCCTCGGCTCGATTTCGCCTAAATAAAAATTTCTTGTCTGTCCCTTAAAGGAGGTTTTTTTATTTGTTGATTGTTATGGTGTGGTTGGTGGAATCACAATAACCGGCGGCAAGGTTGCAGGATCAACAGGTACGACTGGTGGGTTTGTCGCATCAAGCAAAGCTTGTGCATCCTTCGCAGCTTGTTCCTTGGCTACTGGATCAATACCAATTAAATAAACTGCTTGCCAAGGCACATAATGACTATTCCAAGTAGCTTTTTCTTCTCGACCATCGGCAAAAGTAACAGTACGAGAAAAAGACGTATCGGCACCATTGTGAGCAGATTCAGTCTTTTTCTTTTCGCCAGGTTTAAGTGCCGTAGTTTCAATTTCTTTGGCAGGACCTGGAACTGTGATATTAAATATTTTTGGTTTTAAATCTATTAGACGTTCAACTGTGTTGACACCTTCAAACTTTGTTTTACGTCCATCCTTTGTGCCCCAAACATCAAACTTTAGAGTATTGCCTTTTATGGTTGATTGGAAAAGTATGTAATGTTCAGTATCATTTAAAAATCTGACATCAGGTTTCGGAATATAAACCGTGGCGTCGGTTCCAGCAGGTTCATAATAAACCACTCGGTATGAATGATTCATGCGTTCAGTTATCTTTAAGCCAGAGTCTAGTGCTGCGCGGAAAGCAGTTGTTGCTACCTGACATAAACCGCCACCAAATTCAGGAATTGTTTTGTTTTCTTTAATAACAAGTTCTGGTAAATAACCAGCTTCGCCATCTACGTCGCCTAAAATTTTAACTAAAGAAAATTCTTCTCCTGGAGCCACAATCGTTCCGTGGATCGATGCAGCACCAACGCCAATATTGACTCTGCGATTATTTGGACTGCCGGAAAAATCTGACACGCCAGTTCCAATTATTTCTTTAATACCCAAGTCATTGGTGCCATCAAGTTTAACGGTTGGTTCTGCAATTTGCACAATAAGTTCAACTTCTTTGGTTTTATTATTTATAACTTCATTATTTATTTTTGTGTAGCTTTCTTCAATGTTTAGAATTTGTCCATTTTGACTAGCTTGGAATTCAGTGACTTTCCCATCCTTCATTTGTAGTTTGCCATTCACTGGTTCCTGGTTTACTGTTTGAGCCATGGCTTCTAGTTGTCCTATAACCATTGTTTTATCGAGAACTAAAATTGGTTCTTCAACATCGTTCAGACCGAGATGAACCCAATTTGTAAAATCTGACCAACTGATAATAAAAGAATCGTCTTTATAGAAAAGTTTTAGACTGTCGAGATTTGTTAATAATTCTTGAACAGCTGGTTTCAATCGCTCAGCGGCAGCGGTATTTATTTTAGGGATATCGTTTTTAGTTGCAAGTGCTATTTTTTTATTTTCTAATTGTTGCAGATTTTTTTCTAATTCATTGATGGCGCTATTGTAGTCAAAAGTGATTCCCCCAGTTGTTGAAGGAGTAATTATAACCTCGAATTGTTTCTTTGTAGCGTCAGCCACAGCAATATTTATGTCAGCATTTTTGCTTGGTTGTTCGACTGAGCGGAATTCTTCTTCCAATTTTGTTTTCAATGTTTCTTTATCTAAATAGTAGTCGAGATTTATTTTTTTTGAGAAAAATGTGCTTGTTAGGATTTCGAATCCAGCTTTGTAAAAGGATCCGGTGCGACCATAATTGTAAGCCTGTTCTACAATGTTTCCAGAATTAAGATTGAATATTTTTTTATCTGGGTCAGTTATTGTTTTTTCAGTTCCTTGTGCTGTGAAAGTGTAGCCATTGCCGAAGGTGCTTTTTATTTCTCCGGTGAGAATGTCTTGAGCTTGGGTCTTAGTTAGTCCGCCAAGGTCAACACTACTGACATTAACACCAGGGAAAATTCTGTTTTGATAATTATATTTTAAAACAAAAATAGTCCCGATAAGGATTATTGCTAATGCAGCGACACAGATTAGTACAATGAGTGCGACGCGCCAAATCAATGATGATTTAGCCACTTCAGATACACTTGCTGACATAGATATTAATCATTTTTTAGAATTTCATTGAGAACATCTTTGGCTAAAACTTCCGTGGCCTCTGTTTTAGGGATGATGGAGTCGACACCAACTTTAATAACCGAACCTTCGTGAGTGTCATTTGGTAATTTTTCCTTTGGCCAAAGCAAAGAAGTTCCCGTTTCCAAACGGATAACAGCGACATCGTTTTCAAAGCGATCGATTGTGCCTTCTAGGTAGAACATAGTAAATAGGAAATTAATTAGGGGTAAGAATTATGGGTTAAGGGGTAAGCGAAAACCTTAGCCCTTATCCCTTTCCCCTTAATACTTTATTCTTCGACAATTTGAACAGGAATATTTACCTTATCAGATTCTTGCGCTTTTGGTAAAGTAACTTTGAGCACGCCATTCTTTAATTCCGCCATGACCTTATCAGCTTTTACAGGTAAAGGCAACACAACAGAACGAGAAAAACGTCCCCAATAACATTCACGATAGATATATTCTTTATCAGTATTTGTAAGATCTTCTTGTCTAGCACCGCGAATTGTTAAAATATCTTTGTCGAGACTTATTTCTATTTTATCAACTTGAGTGCCAGCAATGGGTGACAGTACATAAATATTGGTTTGATCTTGAAAGATGTCTATGGCCAGTTGGCCTTCTTCTGGGATTTCTGTTTCATCCATGAGGGTGAGTGGGGCAAAACTTTCTCTAATATTAACTTCTGCTGTGGGGCGGACTTTTTGGTGAAAGAAAAAATTATCTGGATGATAGAGACTTTCTAAATCATCTAAATGTTCTTGCCAATTTGGTTCAAAACTTTGATCCATATTGTTCCATTATAACTGAAAATTTAGAGGAAAACAAACCCGCCAGGCATTCAACGAGGCGGGAGAGTTGATATTTCGTGCGATCAATTAGATTGTCGAAGTTGATTGGCTTGCTTTTAATGAATCTTTCAAAGTTTTTCCAGCTTTGAATTTTACGACCTTAGTTGGAGGGATGGTGATTTTTTCGGCAGGTTTTTGTGGGTTAACACCTTCACGTCCTTTGCGTACGCGTGCTGAAAATGTACCGAAACCTGTTAATGTAACTTCGCCTCCAGCTTTAATAGTATCAATAACAACGCCAGTTAAGCAGTCTAGTATATCCTCGGCCTGTTTTTTTGTTACATTACATTTGTCTGCAATGACACTGGCTAATTCTGCTTTATTCATAATACTCGTTTTAGTTATTATTATATTAAATTTTAAACTTCGACTTCAAAATTAATTCTTTCGATCTTTTTAGCACCAGCGTTTTCTGGCTTAATTATAACAAAAATTCCATTAATTTGGCAAATACCATGTTCGGGGATGTTGTGTTCAACTGGAACTTGGTATAAAAACTTACGATAAGCATCAGCCAGTTCTATCCCTAGACTTGAGTTTTTTAAACCTACCATACCAACGTCAGCAATCATGGCTGTGCCCAATGGAAGGATCTGTTCGTCTGCAGTTTGGACGTGTGTGTGCGTTCCCCAGATGGCGCTAACTCGTCCGTCGAAATAACGTGGGAAGCAAGTTTTTTCTGAGCTGGCCTCAGCATGAAAATCAACAAGAATTGCATCCAGTGGTGTGTTTTTATATTGATCAAGAATAGATTCAAGTGCGCGGAAAGGACAATCAAAATCTTCTTTTAAGATTAAATGACGGCCCATTAAATTTGCGATCAGAATTTTTTTAGTGCCGATTTCAACTATTTTATAACCATCGCCAGGTAAACCAGGTGGATAATTGGCTGGACGGATAATTGGTAATTTATCTTTCTGAAAAATTTGTTCAGCTTCAGCATTACTCCAAACATGATTGCCGGAAGTGAAAAAGTCCACTTCAGCATCCATCATTTCTTTTAGTGTTTTTTCAGTAATTCCTTTACCATGAGCTAGGTTTTCGGCATTGGCAATAACCAAATCTGGCTGATACTTTTCTTTAAGTTCAGGTAAGGCTTTTTTGAGAGCGTTGCGACCAATTTTTCCCATGATGTCGCCGAAGAATAATATTTTAATCATAGTTTTAATTTATTAGCTAAGTATAGCAAAATTGGTAAAATAAGGCAAAATTAAATAAACAAGTAAGCAAGTAATCAATAAAGCAAAAAAACAAGAAAACAAATAGCAACTGGTTGACACCATTCTTAGTAATTGTTAATATAAAAAGTCCGCGTCTTGGACATTAAACCAACTTGAGGTCAGGTCATGATACATCTAAGAAAAGCCGAGTATCCGTTCTCCCAGGAGTATCGAATCGAAATCGCGGCCACGACCGAAACGTACCGAGCTCGTGATCGCATCGTCCAGTTTTGGCCACATTCGCAGTCTTCGGCTCCTAACGTGTTCTGGGGTGGGCATGATGGTCCGGGCAAAGATCCTGGTTTCCTGAACGTTTTCGGGAATATGGTCATCGAGCCATTGCCTGAATTCGCGGTTCGGGCGGTGCGTTTCGACTACAAGCACGACCAGGACTTCGACTCGCTGGCGCGTCGCCACGGGACACCAAGTCTGTCGCTAGGGCAGGTCGTGGCTCTTTCCCGCGAAGCGTTGAACGACGAGCACCTTCAGCCTGTCTTTGGAGATCACTTGAACCTCTTCTTCGTGCACGATACGAAGGGGGTGATCTGGTGCGTCGATGTTCTCTCTTCGTTCCGGCCGACTCGGAAGTACGCCATTTTGGGTGTAGCGCCCAAGGACACGGGATGCTGTTTCCACCGAGAGAACTTCATGATCACTCCTGACCTTGAGTAGTTCGCTTTGCGCCTCCTCCCATCATCGGGCGGGGGCGCTATTTTTTGCTATGATTAACTATGATTTATATGATTACCATGATTTCCAGCTTCAATCGCTAAACGAGGCGAGCAAATTATTTTTTGGAAATAAAAAAAGCTCCACTTTTTGCAGAACTTCTTTATAAAAAATAATTAAAATTAGCTATCTTTTTTGTCTAAATTTCGTTTGTAGACCAAGCGTACAGTCAGGGACTCTGATTCTAAATTAGGGAGTTGGGACTGCTCGCTGTCTATTTCCCAGCCCGCCCGCTCACTAACTTTGCCGGCCGGAGTTTGTCTAGCGGCGTTGACAGTATTTAACCCTGCTTCTAAGCCACGCATGTAGGCAGCATCATTATCTGAATCAAGTTTTTGCCAGACACAATTAGCATTTGGATGAATTTGGCACATATCTGCAAACATTCTCGTATTCAAACCGCACCGTTTACAGGCTGGAACAACATCTACCTCTCCTATGTTAACTCTTTCACCATTTGTTACATAATGAAGAAAAGCAATTGTTTTTCCATTAGCGCTAATTTTAATTTTGAAACTCTGGCCATTATAATTGAGTGTCTCTTCGGCATTAATGGTTTCGCCGACTTTGTTTTGGAAAGTTAAATTTCTGGCTGGTCCCAATTGTTTGTCTTCCCAATTTGTCACAAGACCCTCCTTTGGTTTTAATATGCTGCTAGCTTCGGCTTCCCAGATAGCAAGAACAGTATCCGCTAGATTCTCTTTAGGATTTGGGGCAGTTACTAATGTAGGTGGTAGTTCATTTGTCATATTTCATTCTTATAAATATATTATAACATTAATTATATCAGGTATTGATTAATATAGTAAAAAAGAAGCTCCGCTTGCGCAGGACTTCTTTTTCGGAAAAAGTATCAAGGGTTATGGGGTAAGGGTTTTGTTTTGACCTTACCCCCTATCCCCTAACCCTAATTTATCTGGCGTACTCCACAATTCTATTCTCTCTAATAACCGTAACTTTAATTTCACCAGGATATCTGAGTTCACTCTCAATATTTTTAGCAATAATTTTTGCTTTTTCGTGCGCTTGTAAATCACTTAATTTATCTGGATGTACAAAGACACGGACTTCGCGACCAGCTTGAATGGCATAAGCTTTTTCTACACCTTCTTCGCGGGTAGCGATTGATTCTAATTCTTCTAGACGTTGGATATAACGTTCATAAGTATCTTTGCGAGCACCAGGTCTAGCACCAGAAATAGCATCAGCGATTTTAACAATAACAGATTCTAGCGTGCTTGGATTATCTTCATGATGAGTTAAAATCGGTTGAATAATCTCATCTGGTAAATTGAATTTCTTGGCAATATCGCGACCAATTTCTGGGTGAGTACCTTGGATTTCATGATCCACGGCTTTACCAATATCATGCAAGAAACCAGCTTTCTTGGCGACAGTGACGTTGGCACCAAGTTCTTCAGCTAGCATAGCTGAAAGGTGTGCAACTTCAATACTATGTTGTAAAACATTTTGTCCGTAACTAGTACGATATTTTAAACGACCAACAATTTGAACCAACTTTGGATCTAGTCCGGCAATACCTAATTCATAACAAGCATCTTCACCGGCTTTTTTAATTTCAACCGCAATTTCTTTTTTGGCTTCTTCAATGGCCTCTTCAATTTTGGCAGGATGAATACGTCCGTCCAAAATTAATTTTTCTAAAGCGCGCTTACAAACATGGCGACGAATTGGACTGAAGCCAGAAATGGTAATTACGTTCGGTGTGTCATCTACCACAATTTCTACGCCAATGCGTTGTTCTAAAGTTTTAATATTGCGACCTTCACGACCAATAATACGGCCCTTCATTTCGTCAGATGGTAAATCAACCATGGTAGTTGTTGCTTCAACTGCGTGTGAAACCGCGCAACGTTGTATGGCTTGAACCAAGGTTGTTCGTGCTTTGGCATCGAGTTGTGTGCTATTTTCGTTCTCTAATTTTCTGATTCGACTCATTAGCGATTCTTCCATTTCTGTTTGAATATTTCGAAGAAGAACTTCTTGCGCGCCCTGTTTATCCATTTGCGCAATTTTTTCTAATTTTTCTAATTGTTGAGTTTTGATGTCATTAATTTCTTGCTTGACGGTTTCTAGCTGTTTAGCTTTTTCTAAAATTTTAGTTTGCTTAGATTCAAGTTCGAGCAACTTTTGATCGAAAAGATTTTCGCGTTTTTCTAAACGTTGTTGCTGTTCTTTGGATTCTTGGCGACGATTAGCTTCTTCCTTCTTAGCCTCGTCGATAACTGAAATGGCTTTGTCTTTGGCTTGTAAAAGAATTTCGCGTTCTTTGCTTTTGGCTTCCTCAATCATCACGTGCATTTTTGATTCAACAGAGTTAGCTTCGGTTTGAGCGATTTTTTTACGAATTATATAACCGGAAAAGGCCCCGACTGCCAACCCGACAACGATAAAAATTGGATACAACATATTCTACATTGTTCCTGCTGTGAAAATGATTTTTTACGGAATAGGCCAAGGAGGCTCTGGTTTAGAAAGAGATATGAAGTGTAGCTAAATTTTGGCCTTGTATTAAGAAGATATGCGTTTCGCTATGACTTAGATTCGCTAAGTTTAGTCAAAAGTATCGGATTCCGCAAAAAACCAGCACAACAGAAAACAGTTTATTTATTAACTTAAGTATCTGTAATATAGCACTTATAGTAAAGTTTTGCAAGGACCTCAAGTCAATAGCCTAGCGATAATCAAGAAAGCAATAAAGCAAGAAAACAAAAAATAAAAGACATGCTCTAGCTGTTTGCTTCTTTGCTTTCTTGCTTGGCGTGCACTTAAAGGGAACACTTTATAGTGCATGGCTTTTTTGATTGAAGTTTAACTAGCTGGTTGTTGACAGAATCACTGTGAAGTGCTAGATTGAAATGTCGTTTGTGCTGAAACTTTGGGGAGGAGAAGAAGCCATGGTTGTAGACGATCGTGTCGTGACCTTGTTCATCGTCGGTGCAGTGCAGAACCCGCATGAAGCCTACGTCACCCACATAATACAGGGTGAAACCCTGGAGACACCGGATCTGCGAACATTAGCGCATGTTCGCACCTATCTGAAGGGTGAAGGCTATCGTTGTTTGAATGTCGCTTGTGCGCGCGAGGTCATAACCTCGTTTCCGGAACTTTCGAGTACGCCCGTGACTGTGACTACGGCCATCGAAATCTGGAGCAAGCCTGAACCGAAGCAGAAGCTGGCCGTTCAGCTGCCGAAGATGCCCTTGGAAACCGAGCCGGGTGATCCCTGGCACTGCCCTGAGTGCGACACGTTCAATCCCGCCGAGGCCAGGGACTGCGAGAGATGCGACTACCTCAAACCCTGCTGAAAGGACGTGTATCATGCGTGGTAGGTCGAGACTCGTGACAGCCGAAGCGAAGGTCTTGCAAGAGGCTCGAGAGGAGTTGGAGAGAAAGATGGATGAGCTTTTCCGTGAAGGTGGTTGGGATCTGGTGGGACCTGTGTCAGTCTCGTCCAGTTCGGAAACCTTTCACGACTTTGCTCATTACGTCCTTGTCGCAACCTTCGTTCGTCACGAGACGTAAAGAGCTTTCCTGTTCTGCGTAATTGAGTGCTTGTTCCCCGCATGACTACAGAGTTATGCGGGTGTTTTTTTGCTATCAATAGTCGGGTACGTGCAGGTCGCGACCTGCACGTACCGCTGATTTTGTATGCGTACGTGTAAGTCGCGACTTACACGTACCAATGTTTGGCAAACCAAAAACTCAGTCTTACGACTGAGTCTTTGTATCAAACGATTATTCAGTTTTTTCTTCTATAACTTCAACTTCTTCTTTTGATTCTTTAGTCTCTGCTTTTTGCTTTGTTGCTTTGTTGCTTTCTTGCTTATCCTCAGCAACAGTTTTCTTTTCTTCCTCTGGCTTTAGACTAAGACCTAGGCGGTGTTCTGCTGGTTCGAGAGAAACAATTCTGAATTTGAGAACTTCACCTGGTTTGCAGAAATCTTCAATGTTGGAAATTGTTTTTTCCGAAAGCTCAGAAATATGAGCTAGACCGTGGATATCTTTATCAAGTTCGACAAAGAGACCAAAGGGCGTTGTTTTAACAACAGTGCCACTTACGAAGTCACCGATTTTGTATTTCTTCTCGATGTCTTTCCATGGGTCATCTTTTAATTTCTTACTTGATAAGAAAATCTTGGATCCATCGATCTTGATGATTTCAGCTTTGATTTTTTGATTCACATCGAAGAGTTCGCGTGGATCATCAATTCTTTGCCAAGCTAATTCAGAGATATGGATTAAACCTTCAAGGTTTTCACCAAATTCTACGAAAACACCAAAGTCTGTTACAGCAGTAATTGTGCCTTCGATAAGGTCACCGACATTGTACTTGTTAAGAACATCTTTTTGTTCTTCTTCCCAAGCATTCTTTTCAGAAACAATCAATTTCTCTGATTCCTCGTCAGCATCAAGAATTTTAACTTGAAAATCTTGGCCAACATAAGTTTTCAATTTTTCTAGGATCTTATTCTTATCTCCACCTTGAACGCGTGGATAGAATTCAGGACTTAGTTGAGAAACCGGTAAGAAGCCATGGACGTTAGCAACGGTAACGAGTAAGCCACCTTTGTTAGCATCATTAATTCTGGCTGCCACTGTTTTGTTCTCTTCCTTATAACCTTGTAGGGTTAACCAAGCTTTTTGGTGCCCAGCAAAACGGAAAGAAAGTTCTAGCAAACCTTGCTCATTTTCTAGATCCATGACGGTTGCTTCAACATCATCTCCGATTTTTAAGTTAGAAAACTCCTCTGATTCATTGTAAAGTTCTTTGCCGCGTACGATACCTGTGAGAACTCCGTTAAAGTCGATGAGGACCTCCTTTTTAGATGCCGCAATTACTTTACCGGTAAGAATATCGCCTACGTTTGGAAAAGTGCTAGAAGCACCGTCCGACTCTAATAGTTTACCCATCTCGGTCGTTTTCCAATCAATTTGTTTAGTCATTGTAAAATGACTCCTTTCAAAAATGTCAGATTGACCTAAGCCAATCTGCAAACAAATATTATTAGAAAATAAGGAAAATGTCAAGATTTGTGGTTTGTCTGCGTTTACTTCTTATAAAATAGATGATAAAATACAGGTGCTTTCAAAATCTCAAAAGGGAAAAGTATTAGGGGTTATGGTATAAGGGAAGGAAACCCTTGTTCCTTACCCCTTCTCCCATAATCCAATAATTAGCAATACTATGAATATTACTTGGCTCGGACAATCTTGCTTTGAAATCGAAGACAAAATTAGTGGTATCCCAGTTGTTTTGGTAACTGACCCTTATGATAAGGATATTGGTTTGCGTTTGCCAAAAACGCGCGCTGACATTGTAACTGTGAGTCATGACCATCATGATCACAATTATGTTGAAGGAATTATTGGGGTAGATGAAAAGACCCCTTTTATTATCGACCGACCCGGTGAATATGAATTCCGTGGTATGTTTGTGACCGGCATTGGTTCTTATCATGACAAAGAAGAAGGCGCCAAGCTCGGCAAATCAACTATGTATAAAATAGAAAGTGAAGATCTTTGCATTTTACATTGTGGAGATTTGGGAACAACACTTTCCGAAGCACAGATTGAAAAAATAGGTGAAGTTGATATTTTGCTTATTCCTGTCGGAGGAAAATATACGCTCGACGCAAAAGATGCGGCTGAGGTGGTGCGTCAAATAGAACCGCGCGTTGTTATCCCTATGCATTATAAAATTCCAGGCTTGAATATTGATATTAGTGGTGTGGAAGCATTCTGCAAAGAAATGGGCAGCGAGGGTGAAAGAATGAATAAATTTAAATTCCAGAAAAAAGATTTACCCATCGAAGAAACAAAATTTATAATTTTAGAAAAAGAATAACGTTACGAATAAAACTTTTTGTTTTGATGTTACGAATTACTTTTTGCGATTAAGTCTTAACAGTAATTCGTAAACTCAAATATATGCAGCTATTCGTAATATAAAAGTATGGAGGGAAAAGAACCAGAATCAAAATATTTAGTCTTATGGCTCTGCGTGTTTCTAACTGCAGGCATTATCTTTGTTGGTTGGTTTATATCGTTGCGTACGAATTTTAATAAAATCAATGCAGAGATGAACGGCAATGTTACGCAAACGTTCGAGCAGGCACAACAAGAAGTTTTTGATTCATTCGACGAAGTTCAAGGCGTGCTTGAAAAAAGCGAGAGTACACTTGGTGCTGGTACAGCCGTAACTGTAACTCCAGAAGTTTTTGGTGCCGCAGTTGGAACAGAGGTTGCACCGAGTGGTGAAAAAGTAGAAGTCGCTCCAGTCCAATAATAAAATGAATAAGTACACGGATATTTTATAATTATGAAAGCGAGAAAACTCATCAGAAAGCCGATTAGTCACGACGAGAATAAAGAACCCAAAGATGTTAACGACACGAATGATAAAATTCGTGAAGTTTCGATTGTTGACGAAATGCAAAGCAGTTATATTGATTACGCCATGTCGGTTATTGTGTCGCGTGCTTTGCCCGATGTGCGCGATGGTTTAAAACCAGTTCATCGTCGTATTCTTTATGCCATGTGGAATGTCGGGTTACGCGCCAATGGCAAATATCGTAAGTCTGCAACCGTCGTTGGTGAGGTGTTAGGTAAATATCATCCACATGGAGACCAAGCTGTATATGATAGTATGGTGCGTATGGCGCAGACTTTTTCCATGCGCTATCCCCTTGTAAATGGTCAAGGTAACTTTGGTTCTATGGATGGGGACGGCGCTGCTGCTATGCGTTATACTGAAGCCAAACTTTCTGCTATTGCGGAAGAATTACTTTTCGATTTAGAAAAAGAAACTGTTGATTTTGTACCTAACTATGATGGCAGTCATAAAGAACCAAAAGTTTTTCCTGCTAAGTTACCTAATCTACTCCTTAGTGGAACTATGGGCATTGCGGTTGGTATGGCCACAAAAATTCCACCACACAATTTAACAGAACTTTGTAATGGGATCATCCATTATATTGAAAACAATGAGTGCTCAATCGATGATTTGATAAAAATTATTCCAGGTCCAGACTTTCCAACCGGTGGTATCATTTATAATGCAGAAGAAATTCGTCGCGCGTATACAACGGGTAAAGGTAAAATTGTTATGCGCGCCAAAACAGATATTGTCGAAAATAAGGCCGGCACTTTCCAAATTATTGTTAATGAAGTGCCTTATCAGTTAAATAAAGCATCGCTACTCGAAAAAATAGCTGATCTTGTTAAAACTAAAAAACTGGAAGGTATCCGCGATGTTCGCGATGAATCAGATAAAGATGGAGTTCGCGTCGTGATAGACTTGAAGCGTGAAGCTTACCCAAAGAAAGTTTTAAATCGTTTATTCAAGTTAACTCAGTTACAATCCAACTTTGATGTTAACATGTTGGCGCTTGTCGATGGACTTCAACCCAAGGTTTTGAATCTTAAAGATATTTTGGTTTATTTTGTAAAGCACCGACAAGAAGTAGTGCGCCGTCGTGCTGAATATGAACTCCGCAAAGCCGCCGAGCGTGCTCACATTTTAGAAGGTTTGCAAAAAGCTATTGATAATATTGATGCGGTTATTAAAATTATTAAGCAATCTAAAGATAAAGAAGAAGCCAAGAAAAATTTGATGGCCAAATTCAAGTTTAGTGAAGTTCAGACTGTGGCTATTTTAGAAATGCGTTTGCAAAATTTGGCTAATCTTGAAAAATTGAAAATAGATGCTGAATTAAAAGAAAAACAGCAAATAATTAAAGACTTAAAAGAATTATTAGCTTCTGAAAAGAAAATTTTGGGTGTCATTAAAGATGAGCTGATAGGAATTAGAGATAAATTTGGTGATGATCGTCGCACCAAAATTATTAAAGGCGCTGTTGGTGAATTTTCACAAGAAGATTTAGTACCGAACGAGCCAACACTCATTATTATTACTAATGATGGTTATATTAAACGTTTGCCAATTGATACTTTCAAAGCGCAAAAGCGTGGTGGCAAAGGTGTAATTGGTTTAACAACCAAAGAAGAAGATATTGTTGAACAATTCTTTAGCACCATGACGCACAATGATTTGATGTTCTTCACAACCATGGGCCGTGTATTCTTGCTAAAGGCCTATGATATTCCGCTCGCCTCAAGAACAGCCAAGGGACAAGCTTTAGTAAACTTCTTGCAACTTGGTCAGGCAGAAAAAGTTTCAACTGTTTTGGCTTCCGACAGTTTAGCTGAAGTGAAAAATCTAGTCATGGTCACAGAAAAGGGTGTGATCAAGAAAACGCCTATTGAAGATTTTTCTAATGTCAGACGCTCAGGTTTAATTGCCATCAAATTAAAGGGTGATGATAAATTAAAATGGGTTGGCGCAACCAACGGTAAACAAGAAATTAGTTTGATTACTGATAATGGCCAATCGATCCGTTTTAAAGAAACTGCTGTTCGTCCTATGGGTCGTTCTGCTTCGGGCGTGCGAGGACTCCGCATTAAAGGTAAGGGCCAAATAGTTGGCATGGGTATAATTGATTCGAATAATAAAAATCTGCAAATTTTGATTATTACTGAACTCGGTTATGGTAAGCTCAGCGAATTAAAACATTATAAAGTTCAAAATCGTGGTGGTTCTGGTGTGCGTACGGCCAAAGTTTCTTCAAAAACAGGCAAGGTTGTCAATGGTTTCGTTGTCGATGCTGGTGAACGAGTCGATCAAGATGTAATTGTCATTTCAGAGAAAGGCCAAGTTATACGTTTACCATTCAAGAGTATTAATGTTCTTGGTCGCGATACGCAAGGTGTTCGTTTGATGAGATTGCGAGCGGCGGGTGATAAGGTTGCGAGCATTTCACTCGTTCAGGAAGCTGAAGAGAAATAAACTTTCGAATAAAAAATGTACGGACTGCACGAATGTGCGGCCCGTACATTTTTTTATTTAATTCTCCACCCACTCGCCGTCTTCTCCAACGTCCCAGGAAACGAAAACCCAGCTGACTTCACATGCCCACCACCACCAAAACGTTCAGCGAGTTTCGCCACATTGACATTGTCGCGCGTAGTGCGCAAACTGCAATGAATAAGCCCATCATCAGATTCACGTAAAATGATAATGAACTTGGCTTCTTGCAAATATTGAAGATAATAATTTTTTAAATCATTAAAAAGTTCTGGATCAATCTGCGTACTCTTGGGGATGACCGCCACGGCGACTTGATATTTACTATTGTAATGAAGTTGATTCAAGACCTCGCCCCAAAGTCGCAAGGTATCACGTGTCTTGTTTTTTAATGTGTGTCGGACGATCGCGCGGATGTCGGCCGCTGTCTTCATCAACTCTGACGCAATGGCCAAAGCTTCTTTCGTTGTTCCAGAATTAGTAAAATAGGCAGTGTCATAAGTTAGTCCGGTGAGTAAACAGGTGCTAATTTTTTTATTAAGCAAAACATTGCCGGTTTTTAAAAGACGATAAATAATTTCAGAAGATGAGGAAACAATTTCTACAATATTTAAATCAGCAAAATTTTTATTGGAGTCGTGATGATCAATGCTAATGGTAAAAACTTTGCCTTTGATGTCATTGAGTTTATCGGCAATGCCGGTGCGTCTCAGTTCTCCGCAATCAACGACAATGATTAAATCAAATTTGTTGAGATCAATATTTGCTAGGGCAGAAGAAAATTTTTGTACGCCCAAAAAAAAGAGATCCTGCGGAAAGGCGTTAACATTGGCGAGCAGAATATTCTTTGAGGGGAATTTTTCCTCAACATAATATAGTAGTGCTCCCCCAGCGCCGATAGCATCAGGATCTGGATTCTCATGACCAATGACTAAAATATTTTGACTGTTTTGTATCTTTTCTAAAACTTGCTCGTAGGGGCTCATAGGTGATCGATTATCTGGTAAATTTCGTCAGCAGTTTGTTCTGATTCATCAAGTCGATATTCTATGACGGGCGTAAACTTTAAATTTATGTGTTCGCCAAAAAGACCTTGAATGAATCTTTTGTGTTTATTCAAGTATTCTAAACCTTCCTTGGCCTTGGCAAAGGGGAAAATGCTGACGCTGACAAAAGCATTGCGCAAGTTCGGCGCGCAATTAACTTTTGTGACAGAGATAAAATACTCAGCCGGTATTTCTGCTTCTTTAGAGAGCACTTCGGCGAGGACTTGTTGTATGCGTTCGTTTACATGTAACATTCTTTCGGACATATTTTAGTTTTAGTTACTTTGCACATAATCAAGAAAGCTAGAGACAGGTTTTTTTGCATTCAATCAATAAAGCAAGAAAACAAGAAAGCAAACAAATAACTACGGAAGACTTTTTGTTTTATTGCTTTTTTGATTGATTGCTTAGCTGTTTTTCCCAGCTCCCTAGCATATTCGATTATAACAGATTTGTCAAAGGTAGGCATGTTGCGAATAGCTCTACTAAGAGGAAGTTACCTGCCTGCCGGCAGGCAGGCGAATTACTGTTAACTTTTGCGTGTAAAATGATAATTCGCAACATCAATATAAATGTATTATTCGTAAAGAAATAAAGATCGGTCCCAGCGCGTGACGCTTGGGACCGGTTTCTGAGAGGTAGATCAGCTTTCCTCGACCTTGACCTAGAGTGGCCCCCACGACCCTTGGGCTGGATGTAGGGTTTAGCCCGCACTGAGCTTGGTGGCTCTAGGTCTCTTTCGTCTCAAACCGATCTGGTGCTGCCATTGCCCGTCTACCTCGGGCCCGAGAGGCTTAACTTGACCGTCCCTAGGGATAGGCCGTAGCGCCGCCTCGAGTTTTGCTCCTCGCACAATGTCGTCGCAGCAGGCTGTTGGCCTCTCTGACTAGCAACGCAGGCGGATCTGTCCGGTTACGAGCCGAACATCTCCACCCAAACTGCATTGTCGTTTCCAACAGCGTGAGTTACCCTCGAGCTTCGCCGCGCGTCCGATGCCGGATCTTGCATGCTACACCCTCAACGAGTTTCCCACAGGAGCAATCGTATTTTAATAGATCAATTATAGTTGTCAATCTTGAAAATATAGTTGTAAACATATATGCTTGAGTGGCGAATAATTCTTTATTTAAATAATTTCTTAATATGTGGGATGATTAAATTAATTCTGTTGAAACTTAATGTTATTGCATGTAACTGTTGTCCTGACTCTGGTTAAAGAAATTGCTCTTAATCTGAGCG
>LBYP01000021.1 GCA_000996245.1 Parcubacteria group bacterium GW2011_GWA2_40_23
ACTACGATCACGTATATTTAAATTACAACGACTTAACGGTAACCTTTTAACTGACTGAGCTTGTTGATTTCGGTAACACTTATTTATTATCTATTGCGGAATATAAAGAAGCTAAGACAAGCCAAGGGCTTGTCGCAAGACCGCCTCTCAAAATTGGCAGATGTTTCCTATAATTCAATCATCAAGCTTGAAACGGGCGGAATTACAAACCCAACGATTGAAACCCTACAAAAAATCGCTAAAGCGTTAGAAGTTCAAGTTGATGATTTATTAAGATAAGTCGGCTATTGCAAAAAGTGTTGGGGGGGTAAAATATAAGCAAGCAAATAACAATTTTAATTTTATGGAAAAAATTAACCCTGAAAATCCAAATTCGGACAAGAAAAAGGATGTCTATTTAATAGGTGGATCTGATTTAGAGATGCATCAAATAAAAAAAAAGTTAACACGCTCTGGACACGAAGTTATCGATAAAAATTTAAAATGGGGCGCGAAAGCGGACGACTACAAAAAGGAAATCGAACAAATTCTAAGAGAAGAAAAAATACCAGTCGCGATTGAATTGTCAGGTGCTGATCGAGTCACGGGTGTAGTTGATATTGATCATCATGGAGATAAATCATCCAAGCCTGCTTCTATTAGTCAAGTTATGGAAAGAGCGGGATTGAAAATGAGTTTTATAGATGATCTTATCGCAGCAAATGATTCTGCTTACATACCCGGAATGGAAGCAAAAATAGAAGAACGCCGCAAAAATTTTGAAGCGAGAATTGGCTCGGAAAAATTTGAAAAGATGAAACAAAGATTAATTGCTTTTGTTAGAGCAAAAGATCGCCAAATTCAAGGAATAACTGAGGAGCATGAAAAGCAAGCGGAAGAAGCAATCAGTCATCTTGAAAACGCTTGCGATGGATTTTTAACAGTTGTGCGTATGCCACATAGCAAGACGGCAACGGTCGCTGATCGCTTGTATGGAAAATACAAAAATCTTATTATTATTTCTGATGATAATGAAATAAATTTCTATGGCGAAGGGAAATTGTGCCAAGATTTACAAAAGAAATTTGAGGGTAGTTGGTCGGGCGGGTCAGGTCTTGGAAAAAACGGCGAAAATGCTTATTGGGGAATCAGTTCCAATTCGGGTGACATTTTAGAGTTTGTAAAGCAATATATTGAGGATAATTTTTTAAAAGTATGATAATTTTGTATAGGTCGAGACGAAATTGTCGAGTTCTCAGTAATATGCTACAATGTAAAAAGTCGAAAAAATATTAATCATTTAACCAACAACCATTATAAAAAACCCTGAAAATTTTCGTCCTCAAGAAACACAAAAACCAAAAGAGACTGGCGATGTTTCGAGTGATGTTTTGGCGCAGATTAGATCAAGTGAACAACAAGAAGAATTAGAAAGACAAAAAAAAGAAAGAGAAAAGTCCGATTCATTGAAACGCGAAAGAGAAGAATACCAGAAAGGTATTGATATTCTGCGAGAGCAACATAAAGCCATAATTGAAGTCATCAGTGATCCTAACTGGATTGATGTTAAGAAACTAGAAAAATACGCTCCGCAAATACCGCCAGATGTATTTGCTTTAGTAAAGCAAATTAACGGAAGAAATCTTGGTCCCGGTAGAGATGAGCCTTATCAGAGGACAGAGGTTAAATTTTTACGTCAAGAGTTGCGAGGACGAGTAGAGGAGTTGCTTAAACTCAACCCCCAAACACTAAAAGATATGGGTGTTAAATTAGAGTATGAAAGTATTGGTGGAATTGATCCTGGTCATTGGGGTGGGATCAAGGAAAAATATAGCTTCGAGACGAGAGATAATTTATAAATTTTTATCCTAAGTAATTCCGAAAGGGATTTTTAGGTTTGTGTGGCGGCGCGTCAACTTCGTTGGTACGAAATTCGGCGGCGGCGGAAAGCGAGGGCGAGCAAAAATTCCTTCCCCCCAACCCCCTTCCTTTTTGCCCGCCCGAGCGTTCAGTTTGGCGCGCGAAGCGCGCCATCAGTTCCGTTCAAAAAAGGTTCGGATTTTTTTGTAAAATGTGGTTCGAGCCGAGGTTTTTAATAAATGTTGACATTTCTTTCTTGTCTTGAGTTTGTAATATTTTCTCCGCTGTATTAAGCGAATTTACAAACTCTCTCGCTGGTTCGAGCCAAGACAATCCTCGCTGTTCAAAATCTTTAATTTTTTCTTGCAATTCTAACTTTTGAGTTAGAATTTTGTTTTTTCTGCCCGTGTATTCTCCTGTGGATAACACGCCAGTTAAAAACACATCCAACAACCTTTCTAATCCGCTTTCCAAGTCAGCTAATTCTTGCTTAAGATTTTGAACAGTAATAATACTTTCTTGCTTGGCTTGCAGTTCTTCTTTCTCTAACTCTACTAGTATTTTCTCAGTGTCTTGGCTCGACAAAGAAACTTTTTGCAAAAAGGACTGGACTTGCTCGGTTAGTTGTTCTTCTCTTAAAAAATGTTTTTCTAAACAAATTCCTTTCTTTTTGGTACAGCGGTAATAGTTGTGTCCTTTTTGCCTTTCCGCGATAATGCTACAACCGCAAGTGCATTTCATTAAACCCAAGAAAGGGAAATCATATTTTTTGCCATGTTGCGGTTTTCCTTTCTTTCTAAGTATCTCTTGGCAGCGATCAAAAAGTTTCTTGGATACTAATGGCTCGTGTGTTCCCTCAAATATTTCTCCGTTGTATTTCATGAGGCCAATGTAGAAAATATTTTGTAGTATTTTATGAATATTACTAATGGCTATTTCTTTAGCACGGTTTCCTTTCAACTCTACTTCCTTACACCAATTTGCGAGAGATTTTAAAGTATATTCGCCAGTGGCGTAAAGTTCAAATACTTTTCTAACCAAAACTGACTTTACTGGATCAATATCTATCCCGAGTGTTCTCGGGTTATTTAAATATCCCACTGGCGCCCAACTGGGCCAAACACCATTCCGTATTTTTTGTCTTAATCCTCTTTTTACATTCTCTCGCAAATTGTCTACAAAATATTTAGATTGGCCAAAGGCAATGTTTAACATAAATAATCCTTGTGGTGTTGGTTCAAACCAAAAACAGGGAAATTTGAGGGACTTAATCAAGGCACGATCTACAAAGTGAATAATTTTACCACCGTCTACAGAATTACGAGCCAACCTGTCAGGATGCCAAGATATTATTCCATCCGCTTTACCTTTCTCAATAAGTGTCAACATTTCGCCGAAAACAATTCGGCCAGGTTCTTTGGCAGTTTTGGCCTCGTGGAACGAGGCGACAATTTCCAGTTTTTCTTTGGCGGCAAATTCTTTTAATTCCGTTAATTGGGCTTCAATACTTAACACTTGGCGATCGTCTTCTTCGGTAGATTTTCTCGCATAGATAAAATATTTCATACAAATATATTTAAAAAACAATTGTTAAAAAATTTTCTTTTCCCTCGTACAAAACCGCCAATATATTTTTTCGTTTAAAACCCCTTACAATTTGGTGGCCAATCTCGCCCAAGAGCCCCAAAAAGTTTTGACAAATTCTGTCTGATGCAGTATATTACAAATTGTTCGAACGTTTTTTGGCCCGCCCGCGGGCTGGCAAAGTTAGCCCCCACTAATTATTGGCGAGGCGACGTGGTCTTACAAAACTGCCAAAGAACCTGGTTAAAAAACCTCGGCTCGAACCACATTGGGGAAAAGAAAATTTTTTGACACATATTTGAACAGAAATTTTATTATTTCTGTTTTTTTGTTATACTTTATATAGATATTTTGGCTAAACTTAGCTGAATTAGTACCGCAGCTATTGACAAATCATCTGTTTTTAGCTATAATAACATGTTCTTTATAATTTAATTAGCTGTTCAGCATAATGGATCTATTACAAATATATGGGTCTAATATGCTGAACAGCCAGGAGAGGCTGCAGTCAAACCGAATGTTTCGGTTTGCTGGAATTCCTTTCACGGAGGAGGACGTCATGATTCGCATTCCCCGGATCGAGAAGAGGTACACGGATCTGTTCCACCACATCGGCGCGGGCCAGTGGATGGTCCTCGGCACGATCGCCGCGATGATGTGGCTCGTGACCGGGCCGGAGGACATCCAGCCGTGGCACACGATCGGCACCTGGATGTTCTGGGGGTCATTCGTCACGATGATCCTCGTCATGAACGTCGCGGAGTCCATCTATGCCAACTACCAGACGGTTCCCGCGAAGAGCGCCGGCTACTACTGGACGGTCCGCAACGGACACGTCGAACCTGCCCGACCGGGTCGGCACTGGGGAACGGACAAGGACAGCCTGTTCGTGCTCTACACCGCCACCCCGATGGGCTTCCAGTTCGGCGATCACAACTTGACCTTCTACACGTTCAACTGGACGGTCAAGTGCGATCGGGTCACGTGCGAGGTCGCCGTCGGCTTCGTCAACTGGTACCAGACGCTCTTTACGTTCGGGAAGGATCACGAAGCGATTCTCGACTTCCTGAAGCGGAGTGCCGAGCGTACTGACCTGCCGTTCCAGATCGTCCTGCCCCAGCCCCAGGCCGTCTCCTGATCCCAATGTCTTCTGTGCCGTAGAGCCCTCATTCCGAATCCTGGAATAAGGCCAAACATCGACGACCTATTCGATCATCAGGAACCACCGCAAGAGTTGCTCGACAAAATGCTCTCGGCAGGAACCATGGCTCTGCTGGCGACAGTCGACAAGCACGAGAACACCGCGGAGTTGGACACTGCCTTCGTTGACCTCAAGACGCAGAAAAAGTACACTTACGGAAAACGAGACTACCTGAAGCCACAGACTCGCTTCGGCCAACAGGGTCACCAGTTTCGCGGACGACCCTTTACTAGAAACTGTTTACGCAAGTAAGGCTCACGGTGAGCCGCAGTACACCACGCCCCCGGGGTTCCGTCTGAGACGGGAACGATCCCCATGGGCACGGACGAAAGGATCGAATCATGCATCTGGTAATGAGAATCGACAGAGAAGATGGACCACTGGTCGCAAACCTCAAAAGTCGAGGCATCGAAGCCAAGGTCGTACGCGGTGGCGTCATCGTTGTCCTGCCTCAGAACGGAGATCGGTTCGAAATCCCCGATGAAGTATGCCACGGCAGACTGTTCATCGAGGCCACCGAAGGTGGTGGCGCCACGAGTAAACGTGGCCAGTCCACCATCATCTGCGACATCATTGGCTGTGCTCTGCACCCCTACTTCGTGCCCAAGCACGGAGACCTGTCCAACGGCACGCATGCGTTCTTCTCGGTAAGTACTGATCACGTGTGCGTCATCACCGGCATCCGCGAGACCGAAGAGGTCATCATCGAAGTCATGCACCGAGAACAGAACGAACCTCTCGCTGTTCGGCTCGTTCGGAATGAACTGTGGCGCGGACGTCTGGTAGAGCTCCCGCAGATGTGGTCACAATTCGAAGAGGCGGCCCTTGCCGCAATGGCCAAGGCGAACTGCTACCACTGTAGGGAAGCCTACTACATCTCAATCGCGTAAAAGTTCTTGTCCCCGACAACGCATGTTGTTGGGGACTTTTTCATTTTTTTAACCATTGACAAAACCCTCCAAAAGCTCTACATTAATTAGTCCGACAAACAGGACGTAAACCAACCTTGAGGCAACTCATGGACTTCATTTTCTTCGGTGGTGATGGCCATTTCGTCAACCTCGCGCAGATCGAACTCAGCGCCCTAGGGCACGGACTCGAGATCGTCAGCAACACGGGAATCGACCTTGTCCGGTGGATGCAAACGTACGGTATGCCTGATGCTGTGTTCTTCGGCCAAGATTCTGATTTTCCGAATAACGAGTACCTGATCCCGGTTATGAAGAAGGTGCACACGGCTCACCCCGACCTGCACCTCGTGTACGTCAACATCGGGCTACCGCCAATGGCTCTACACCGAGAGCCCACGTTACAAGCAATCTATGCCCTCGGAGTCCCGATCTACACGTTCATGTGTGATCCGGAAGATCACGAGCAACTGGTCAATCTCGCCACGACCAAGTGGCCTGGGTTCAACCCGAAGCATGGGTTCATGCCCACGGTCGTACGTAGTTTGCCCGATACGAAGGCCTGACCAAATCGCCCTTTCTCTCATGAGGAGGGGCGATATTTATTTCACCAATATTTTCGCCCCGGAACAAGTCGAGACTTGTCCCTACAAAATATTATTGCCTTGATAAAACCTCTATAATCAGCTACCATTTGAATTATAGGCTAAATATTAAATTGCTTTTTTGTTTTCTTGCTTTTTTGATTATACCCTAAATAAATTCCCATTTATGCAAATAGAACCAAATCAAAACAAATCTCTAGAAATTTCTGTTGACTCAGAAAAATATTTCCGTTTGCCAATTAAAACACATGTTATAACTGCTGATGATGATATAATTTCAGTGGTTGAAAAATATGTTACGCCATTTAAAAAAGCCAATGATTATTTATTTATTAGCGAACGCGTGGTGGCAATATCTCAAGGCCGTGCTTTTCCAATTTCAGAAATAAAACCATCTTGGCTAGCAAATATTTTGGTTAAGTTTGTTCATAAGTCTCCGTATGGGATTGGACTTGGCAGTCCCTGGACCATGGAGCTAGCAATCAAAGAAGCTGGTATTCCTCGGATGTTATTTGCGGCATTTGTTTCTGCAATCACAAAACCCTTTGGTGTCCGCGGCATGTTTTATAAAGCAGTTGGCAAAAATATAAATGCGATTGACGGACCTTGCGATTACACTTTGCCACCATACAACAAATATGCAAAGCTCGCTCCATTAAAACCAAATAAAGTTGCTAAAGAAATAAAAAATAAAATGGGGATAGAAGTTGTTATTATCGATGCGAATGATTTGGGCGTGAATGTTTTGGGCAAATCAAATTCAGAAATTACAGATAAATTTTGTGAAAAAGTTTTTAAAGATAATCCGCTGGGGCAAACGAATGAGCAGACGCCGCTGTGCCTTGTGCGAAAAGTTGGGTAAGGGCGACGGCAGGGCTCAGTCTCCTGAGCCCCTACAAACAACGCTAACCCTACCGACATGGATCCGTATTTTGCGGGTCTTTTTGTTTACCAAAACTACCATTGACAAAAGAAACTCTTGATGCTACTCTAAACTGTCAGGGTTAAACTAACTTAAGATGTTTCATGAAGAACGCGCGGCTCAATCCGCATTCGAAAACCGACATGTCTTGCTGTGGTTCATCCCACTGCTCTTGGGTGCCGTGACGATCAGGCTTGCTGACCAGTTCAATCTGGTCGAACGACCGGTGCGGAGCAGACAACAACAAACCTGCAATGAAGTAGGAGAGGAAATGAAAAACATAAATGGCACGATTGCTATCGGTTACTTCCTTGTCGCGGGGCTGCTCGGCATGGTCAACAGCTGGCTTACGGATCAGAACATTCCCTTCGGTATTTTTACGATGCAACTCCAGCTTGGAGTGTTCCTGTTCTTCGGCTTCATGCTCTACCTCGTCCTCGGACGCGAGACGCACAAGCACCCGCTGTTCTACTGCAACTTCCTGTGGTTCCTCGGGGACATCCTTTTCACTTGGGCAGGGAAGTGCTTTATCTGGCTCGGCGTAGAGAACATCGGTTCGTGGATCTACGAACATCGAGATTGGGGGCTGTTTGTTGGAGGGGTCATCATGACCCTCGTCTGCGTCTACTCGATCTACGGCGTTCCTAAGGCGCAGAACTGCTCATCGGCCGACGCCACCGAAACCTGATCACAACGCCCTGCTGGACACACAGCAGGGCGCTATTTTTTATTAGACAAAATCAATGAAACAACTATAATCAAAGCTAGATCAAGTTAACCTAGAACGCAAAAAGGAGCAAGCATGGAAACAATCAGGCGCACAATTCGTTTGCTCAATTGGGGCAAAGTGGCTGATATTGGAGCCTTCATCTGTCTCTTGTACATCGGTGCCGTAGCCGTGGCGATGTCAGCCGCCTGCTATTCTTCTTTAAGTATCAATGGAGTTACTCTTCTGGGAATCACTTACTTGCTCTTGGTTGTGAGCCTCTTGTCAATAATCATGACCTTGGCAACAGAAAGTGGGGGGAAAGGTTTCTGTTGGTTCATTGGAGGATTCTCGATCGAAAGCCTTGTGATACTAGTCTATATCTACAACACTTCGGGAATCAGTGCGCTACAATGAGCGTCGCTTGTCCTTGACAGTCTCCTTTTCTTCCGCTAATATGCTTTTGCTCCTTGGGGTAGTAGCTCAATCGAGTTAGAGCAAGCGACTCTTAATCGCTCGTCGAAGGTTCAAGTCCCGCCTCCCGCTCTTGGTTCCGATAGGCGTGTAACTCAGCTGGCAGAGTATTGGACAGAGGCTAGGGCCTCGACTTCGGTTGTGACCGGTGAACCGGTTGCTTAGCCTAACAGCACCGTCATGCGAGGAGAACAGCTAAAATCCAAGGGTCAGAGGTTCGAGTCCTCTCACACCTACAACAAGTCGATCAAGCCCACTGGCCTGGTCGACATTTTTTTAAACAAAGATTGATTTATTAATAAAAATATAATAATGTAGTTTTATCTTTAGACAACTTTGGTCTGTCCCCACGCCGAGTCTAACTAGATCTAAAAACTCAAAGGTCTCAACTAATACAAAGAAACCACAACATCGGGGAAAAAGATGGACGAATTCACCGAGACACTGAGAAATGGCTTTCTAGGTGGTCCACGACCAGTGAACCATGGCTTGAGGAAGGAATGCGAAAACGAAAAACGAACGGCACGAAGTAGTCTCTGGATAGCTAAAGAAAATGAATGGAGATCAAATCTTGGATCTCCACCTCAACGACCCCACCATCCCGAGGCTGAAAGTCAGTCCGCTTCCTTAGGACAAACAGTAGAAACGGTTGAGGTCAACCAGTTTCAAATGTATTTGGGTGAAGCAATTAGCACTGGTAATCTATGGGATGATGGCAATAGAAATAACCACTTAGCTTTCTTCCGAAATTTCATGGATAGAAGAATATCTCTCGGAAGTCGGGTGGACGTCTCGCTTGTCCGATTTCATGGATATCCGAGTAGAGATGAAATGAGTGAGTGGGGATGGGAGCAGATATGTCCATGTATTGTTTCTTGGTAATGAAGACCAGGAAAAAAGACGTTCACTCAAATGCCACAGGCTTGCATATCCTGACTATCGGAACAGCAGCGACCTTTTCGGGTTCTGTCAGTTCGGCCAAGCTGTTTAGCTAACATCGTCATTTTGGTGCGGGAATTGAAGTCCTTTCACCACTAACAACAAGTTGATCAAGCCCAAGCCTTGATCGACGTTTATTTTATAAAGGTTGATTTTTTCAATAAAATGTTATAGTATACTTTTGTGTTTACACACTTCGTTTGCTTGAGGGGTTTACCCCCGTGGCATTGCGCCACAGGGCAAGCCGAAAGTCAGGCGAGACCTAAGGTATAGCTTAGTTTGATTGAGGGGTTTACCCCGAAGTCAAGCGTAGCTTGTACTTCGGGGCGCATAGCTCAGTGGTAGAGCAGTTGCCTCTTAAGCAATTGGTCGAGGGTTCAAATCCCCCTGCGCCCACCATGCAGTACACGCCTGGCGTGACTGCATGGCAAGCCATACATTGCACTCTGAAAGAGTGATTGCGTGGCAAGTCATACATTAACAATTTTACTCCTTTCATTTCATTTGACTCTCAAGAAGTCAAATGTAGCTTGTGCTTGCTTCTTGCTTAACAATGCGGGGCTTGCCCTGAAGTCAGGCGAAGCCTGTACTTCAGGGCCCGTAGCTCAGTTTGGCTAGAGCGCTTCCATAGCATGGAAAAGGTCAGGAGTTCGAGCCTCCTCGGGTCCACCATAAAGTACACGCTACGCGTGACTTTATGGCTAGCCATGAAGTTAAACTATGTTTATACTTCGTGGCAAGACATACGACAATAATCAAAACAAAATGCTACACACATACACAATTAAAACTTGGTCCAGCTTCAAATGATATTCCGCAGAATTGGTAGGGAACAAAATTTTTTGTTCTCTACCAATTGTTTACATGCGGATTTTATTTTTAACAAATTTAAATTTTATATGATTCAGCTCACTGAACATTCATTCAAAAAAATTGTCATCGCACTGGCACTGTATTTAACTTCATTGTTTGCGGCCAACACTCTGGGTTTAAAAATCATGCCTTTCTTTTTCGGATCACACTTATCTGTTGCTGTCTTTTCTTTTCCAATTGTTTTTTTAATGACAGATGTTATTGGAGAAGTTTATGGAAAACGTATTGCTAAATTTTTTGTCCTCGCAGGATTTATCAGCACAGCTCTTTTTATCCTCTATTCTTTTTTATCTCTCGCACTTCCGTGGTCTGAAGCGGGTCTTTGGGCAAAGGAAGGCTATAATCAGGTTTTTGGAATTTCCATCCGCATTGCGATTGCATCAATCGTTGCATTTTTGATTGCTGAATATCAAGACGTTTTAACTTTTTTCTTTGTCCGCGAAAAACTGGGAGTAAAACAATTCTGGTTGCGCTCACTACTTTCGAATCTCTGGTCTCAACTACTAGACACAACAATCTTTATGGTCATTGCTTTTGCCGGAATCTATGAAACAAAAACTCTTGTCAGCATAATTATAACTTGGTGGTTATTTAAAGTTGCCATGGGTGCACTTTATACGCCCTTGTCATACTTGGGAATTTACTTACTTCGCGGAAAAAACAAAACAACTTTGACTTCGTAAAACTTCCAATCTAACCACTTTCCGGGTACAATATAATCAGATTTTTTTATTTCTGAATTATTTTTATGCCCACGCCTAAACATTTAGTTAAGTACTTCCACGAAAATAAAACTGCGCAAAAACCAATTTACTTTTTATGTTTAATGATTTTATTTTGGTCCATATATGACGGCACCATGTCCTTTTTGGCTCCACTTGTAATCACAAATAGCGGACTAACTGCCACCATGATGGGTATAGTCATTGGTACATCGGGAATTGCCGGAGCTTTGTTTGATTTTTTTGTCTGTCGTGTTTTCAAAAATACACATTATAGAAAAATTTTCATGATCATGTTTGCTCTTTGCTTAATTTATCCTGTTATACTTTTTAAAGCCAACACTTTTGCTATTTATATTTTAGCCATGGCTATTTGGGGAGTTTATTTTGATTTAAAAAATATTGGTAACTTTGATTATGTCGGACGCTTCACCAAAAAAGCCAAACACTCGGACAGCTTTGGGTTAGTGCAAGTTTTTTTATCACTCGGCTATTTAATTGCACCAATTATGGTCGGCGCCATTATTGCTGAGACGCTTGATTGGAAACCCTTTGCCTTGGCCTGGATTTTCTTGGTGATCTCAATTTTATTTTTTGGACTTTTAGTTTTATTCACGCGTAAAGAACCAGCCATATCTATTGATGAGAGAAAAGAAAGAAAACGCAGCACTTGGTCTGAGGCAAAACTCTGGGGACAAATTGGAAAAATTCTTTTCCCTGTTTTACTCTTAACTTTATTTTTAAATTTGATTGATGCTTTTTTCTGGACTGTTGGTCCGCTCTTTGCGGAAAGCATGCAAGGCATGGAAAAATTCACTGGTTTTTTTATGACAGCATATTCATTACCAGCATTACTGGTTGGTTGGTTTGTGGGATATTTCACACGCAAATTTGGCAAACGACGCACAGCGGCTTTAACACTTCTCATCGGTTCCGTAATTATGAGTTTAATTTATTTTGCGCATGCACCCATCATGATCATGACTACAATTTTCTGCGCCTCATTATTTATTTCCATGTCTTGGCCGGCAATCAATGGAGCTTATGCAGATTATATTAGCGAAGCATCATATTACGAAGAAGAAATTGCCGGCCTCGAAGATTTTTATACAAATATTGGTTACGTGATTGGCCCAATGTCTGCTGGTTTCCTCGCAGATCGACTAGGAAACGGTGGAACTTTTTCTGTTCTGGGAATTTGCGGGGTGATATTAGCATTCTATTTACTTTTACATTCAAAGAAACATATTAATGTGGTGAAGGAATTGAAAAGTTAATACAAAAGAAAAAGAGGTTTCACCTTCTTTTTTTGTTTTAAAAAATCCCCCCTGCGCTATGACGCAAGAGGGTTTTCTGTCTACTCGAAATTGTCTACGTCGAACTCGAGCGTCTTCATGTGCCCGTCGCCGTAATCGAAATGGAAAGTGGAAACAATCCGCGAGATTGTCGTGACTCCGTTCTTTCTGAGAAGTTCGGCCATCTCTGCTTTTGCTTCCCGATGGAGCAACATCGTACCACGTAAATCGATCTTCCTCTTGTGCGCCGCACCGCAAACAGCGTGGGCTTGGAGAACGACCGAATCAATGTCCGGCTTCATCTCGATTGCTTCCAACAACTGTTCCACCAGGAACTCACGACCGAGAGGGCTCCCAAAACTGGGAGCAAGAAGGAGGGGTCCGCCATTACAAGTAAATTCGTGGGGAACAATGACACGATCACGCTGTTGACCACGCATGAGGCGAAGGAGATACTCGATCTGCTCAGCACGGTGGCCATCGCCACAAACGAAAAGGTACGCTTTGCTGGGGAACAGGGCCTTGTTGACGTATCGGAGTCGTCCGTCTGTGCGCAATGAGTCGTGCAAAGCTTGGTCAGCGACCGTTAGCAAATTGGTCATAAGGAACCTCCGAGATATGGGGGTTGAGCAGATAATAGAATACAGCAATTCTAATAAAGAATCAAGCAATTAATCAATAAAACAAAAAAGCAAATAAACAATAATGTCTCCCCGATTTTGTTCAATGCCTATTGACAAGCTTAAACCTATATGCTAAACTTTGGGGTCCTGAAAAAGGACTTACTATTAGACATTAGCGGCTGGAAACCGCTTCGGGTCAACAAACTCTCTTGGAGGTCCGCATGGCAACCGCACTCATCCTCTACCTGTGCCTGTTCACGGCCGGCTTCGTGTTCCTCATCGCCGGGTTCATCTTCGGAGGAGAACACGATGGCGACCACGATCATGACCACGATCACGACAGCGATGACGGAGACGACGGCAAGGGCTCCCTGAGCCCTAGTGTCTTCAGCTTCAAGGTGATCGCCTGTTTCCTGATCGGGTTCGGACTCGGCGCCACCCTGTCACACTTCTTCGTAAGTGGGGAAGACGTCACCAGCCTCAAGGTGTTCCTGGACACGCTCTTCGGAGTACTCGGTGGCTTCGCTTTCGGCTACTGCGGGTGGTTGATCATCAAGCTCTTCATGTCCCAGACCGCACACAGCAACTTTTCCGTGAAGTGCTGGATCGGAGTCGAAGCGCCACTTACTCTCACCATCCAGGGCGAAACCTGCGGTGAGATGCAGGCTGCCGTTGACGGACAGATCCGCAGCCTGGATGTGCGCGCCGAGGACGGCGGGGTCATCAAGACCAGTACGCTCGTGAGGGTCATCCGAGTGGACGGCCAGATCGGCATCGTCCGCAAGGTCTGATCCTGTTCCAAGAACGGCTAAATCCGAGAGGTTTCTCGGTGTAGCAAGTACCCAAATTTCCTGAAGGAGGACTCCATGGATCTGAGCTGGTTGATTCCCATCGTCATGACGGCCGGAGGGGTCGTCGCGCTCATCGCACTCGTCGCCGTGCTGGCGCGCAACCTGAAGAAGGTGCCGCCCAACAAGGTGCTGGTGTTCTACGGACGCAAGCATACGACCGAGCCCCGACACGACGCCGACGGCAAGGTCATCGAAGCCGGCGGGACCAAGGGGTTCCAGGTCGTCACCGGCGGCAGCAAGTGGAAGTGGCCCATCCTGGAGGACTGCCAGGAGATGGACATGGCCAGCTTCCAGATGAAGCCGCAGCTCAAGAAGATCCCCAACAAGGATGGCGTCCTCGTCAACGTCGACGCCGTCGCAAGCTGCAAGATCAAGTCCGAGCAGTCCTCGCTGTCCGCCGCGGTCGAGCGCTTCCTCGGGAAGACGACCCAAGAGATCCACGCCATGGTCCTCGAGATCCTCGAGGGTCAGCTGCGCGCCGTGATCGGAACGATGACGGTCGAACAACTGATCCAGGACCGCGAGACCCTGAACACGCGGGTCAAGGCCGAAGCGATGAGCGAGCTGGAGAAGCTGGGTGTCGGGATCGACATCTTGAATATCCAAAGCATCAACGATGACCAGGGCTACATCGAAGCCCTGGGCAAGAAGCGCACGGCGGAAGTCGTGCGCGACGCGGCCATCGGCAAGGCCGAGGCCGAGGCCGAGACCAAGAAGAGGTCCACCACCGCGGCCAAGGACGCCGACGTCCTCGCGGCCAACAACCAGGCCATGACGTTCGAGGCCGACAAGGACCGCGACGTCAAGAAGGCGACCTACGACGCCCTGATCAAGGCCGAGCAGGCTCGCGCCGAGCAGGCCGGCCCCATGGCGAAGGCCGAGGCCGAGCAGAAGGTCGTCGTCCAGCAGGTCAAGGTCGACGAAGAACGCGAACGCGCCAACATCGAGGTCCAGAAGCAGAAGGCCCTCGTCGCCGCCCAGGCCGAAGAGGCCAAGACCGTCGTGCCCGCCCGCAAGGCGGCAGAGGCCCTGGTCGCCACCGCCGAGGGCGCCAAGAAGAAGCTCGTCATCGACGCCGAAGGCAACCGTGACGCGGCCGTCGCCACCGCCGAGGGCGAGCAGAAGAAGCTCGTCATCGAGTCCGAGGGCAACCGTGACGCGGCCATCAACGCCGCCACCGCCGAGCAGAAGAAGCGGGTTCTCGAGTCCGAGGGCGCACGCGACGCCGAGATCAACGCCGCCACCGCCCAGGGCCAGAAGCTCGAGCTCGAGGGCAAGGGCAAGGCCGCGAGCATCCGGGTCATCGCCGAAGCCGAGGTCTACCAGGCCCGCGAAGTGGGCAAGGCCCAGGCCGACGCCATCGAGGCCAAGCTCCTCGCCGAAGCCAAGGGCATCCTGGCCAAGGCCGAGGCCTACGCCAAGATGGACCAGCGCGGCGCTCTGCAGCTGATCCTCGAGAAGCTGCCCTCCATCCTGGAGCAGCTCCCCGCCATCGTCGAGGCCGCCGCCAAGCCGATGAGTGCCATCGACAAGGTCGTCATGATCGGGTCCGACCCGAACGCGCCGGCCAAGTTCGCGGGCAACGTGCCCGTGTTCCTGGCCCAGCTGTTCGAGACGACCAAGAACCTGGGCTTCGACCTGTCCGGCGCCCTGAAGAAGCTGGGGATCGACGCCACGGCCATCTCCGGACCCGACGCCCCCAAGGTCGACTGACCTTCTCCGACCCCCGCGCCGTAGCGACATCACGCTGCGCGCGCCACAACCTGACATCACATGTCCCTTCGCCCCCCGTAGCATCGTGCTGCGGGGGCGCTTTTTTTGCCATGATTTATATGATTTTTGTGATGACTATGATTTTTAATCTTGCAGGATTACATTCTTTCGCTTAATCATGGTAATCATTTAATCACAGGAATCATGATTTAGACGAGTTTTTTTATGATTAACTTAATTAACACTCCTGACTAAACCTCAATATTTTCGTAAGATTCACAGTCCGGTTCGGAATAACTGGTTTGAGGTGTGCTGTGGCTGAAGTCAGAATCGACACAAGATTGGCTGTTGCCCTGGACTGGACAGATGCGACGTTCAGCTTCAACGAAGCGGGCATACTGAATCATGCGACCATTCGTGGATTCATCAAGAGGGCTCTAACCCTCTCACAGGCAGGAATACCACTGGAAACCATACTTCGACTTCGAGAC
This sequence comes from Parcubacteria group bacterium GW2011_GWA2_40_23, assembly GCA_000996245.1. GTDB lineage: Bacteria > Patescibacteriota > Patescibacteriia > UBA11705 > JABHMO01 > GWC2-39-14. Next base: position 15,747 of record LBYP01000021.1, read on the forward strand.
GTCTCTTGTCTGGAAGCCGAAGCCATAACGAGTTACCCTGCATACGACTTCCGAATCTTGCTGGAAAAATGGACCTGTTCGATCGACCTCAAGACCCACTGCCTGTATCTGAGAAATCACGAAGGACTGCTCATCACCATCGCGCTGAACCGCGGTGAACTACGCAAGGTCGACCTGGACTTTCTCATGGGAACGAGGCGTTCAAGCTTGATCGGCGCGGAACTCACGACAATCTCAACTGACCGTGGTGGAAGGATCGGAGTTGGACGGATCTCGGAGTGCATCGCGGACCGCACACCCCTCTTTATCTCTCGGACAAACATCAACTACTTGTACGACGGCGGTTGCCAGCTCCCGCGTGAAGATGCCGACGCCATCACTCGTAACTGCGAGATTTGGTGGTGCGAAGCAACGAGAACTTTCTACGTCAACGACGATCACATCAGCAGAATCATCAAACTCGTCTGAACCCAACCCACATACACAGGGGGATTACATGGGCGACAAACGCAAGGTGTCCTGGGAATTCTTTCTTGGCTTTTCCTTGGTCGACGCTGAAATGACAATCGAAGAAACGATCCTGGGAGAACTTCGCGTCAGTACTGGCCGAATTGCCAAAGTCGATAGCAAAGGTCTCCACGTTTTCTTCACACGCAACGACATTTCCTACTCGCAAGGTGCCGGGGACGATCTGCCGAAAGAAATTCGTCCCTCGATCAGCAAGCAGGAAAAAGTGTTCTACGATGCAGATGATCGCACCTTCTACTTCGAAAACCAGAACCGCAAAGTCAGCGTCCGCCTCAACTGATTCGTACCTCGCACCGACGCCAGCAATCTGAGCTGTCGGTGTTATTTTTGCAAACAGTTTTTCATAGATTGGCATTCAATCAAGAAAACAAGAAAGCAAAAAAGCAAGTACTTTAGCATGGTTACCTTTTTGTTTTCTTGCTTTCTTGTTTACCCTGCACTTTAAGGGCTTGTCATGTAGTTAAAGATTATACTTTATACTACATGGCACACTTAATAGTGCGGGGTTTTCTTGATTAATTCCTTAACTATGAGTAAAATACAGCCGAACGCAACACCAACGTGGAGGCCACCATGTTCAATAGAAAGCACCGCGCCCAAGCTCGAATCATTTGGCGCTGGGTGGTAAACCTCTGGCGCGCGCTCATTCTCGGCAAAGACCATGTCCTGCCGTTTGTGAACGTGTTTCACTTGACGCATCGCTGCGACGCTAATTGCACTTGGTGCAGTCAGCGCGAAGTAATTGGAGAAGAAGAACATCCGGAACTGCCGCACGAGAAACTGCGGATTGTTCTGCTGCGACTCTTCAAGATTTCTCCGGCGCTCTACATCACCGGAGGAGAACCAACCATGCACAACGAGTTGGTCCCTCTCTTGAAGCTAGCGCGCGAACTTGGTTTTTGGCCGATCACGGTCAACGCCAACGGGCTCCAACTCTACCGCTTTCCCGAGATCCTCCAATATGCAGACCGCACTGTCGTAAGCTTGCACAGCCACGACACACACCTGCAGTGCAAAATCCTTGGAATTCGCCCCCGAATCGTGTTCCGCCTGATCACAAACCTGAGAGCGTTCCGACGTCTCGCGGAAGATCACGGGAACAAGCTCTTCATCAACTGCGTTCTGTCGTCGGAGAATGTTCATTGGGCCACCGCTGTCTTGAAGCTCTGCATCTTGAACCGGACGCCGCTCACAATTAACCCGGTGATTATTGATCGGAAGCCTGCACTCGAAACTGCCTCGGTAACAATGCGTCAGGAATACCAAGCCTTCCTGGACTTGGTCATCAAGCAAAAGAAAACGCACCCCTGGGTGATTACCAACACCAGGCGTTATCTGATGCAAACCCGCAACTTCGGTTCGTTCCACTGCCGTCCCTTGTGCATCATGTGCGTGAACCCAGATGGGACTGTTCAGAATCCTTGCCGAGCCAAATATCCATACGTAGATGAGGTTCTCGGATCGTTACTGAAAGAAGAAGCCCTTGTGCTCTTGAACAGAGGTCTCAACTTCAAGGACAGCTTCACAGGTTGCAAGCACAATTGTTGCAAAACCTGTTTCGTCGAACCAGCGCTCTCACTGGCGCACCCGTTCAGTGCCATCATGTCCTTCGTTCACTGATCCTAAATCGCCCTGTCGTTCAAACGGCAGGGCGTTATTTTTTTGCAAATAGTTTTTAATAGCTGAACATCTAATCAAAAAAACAAGAAAGCAAAGAAGCAAGGAGTATACCATAGTTACTTTTTTGTTTTCTTGTTTTTTTGCTTTCTTGATTATAGCCAAAATGTTTATGCCTATAAAAACACGCCCCTCCTCATGAGAGAAAGGGCGAGCATTCACTATTTCATCGTAGCCCGCAAGACTTCATCAATCGTGGTGATACCGGCGCGAACCAGTGCCAACCCGGACTGACGCAAAGTCTTCATCCCCAGGCTCGTAGCCAAGGTCTGCAACTCGTTTCCAGAAGCATGTTCTAGAATTGCATGCCTCATTTCATCGGTCATCTGGATCATTTCGTAGATCGCATGGCGTCCACGATAGCCCGTGCCACCACAATTGCGACAAGCCGGATTGAGAATCGGCTGCAGTGGTTGCAACCTCACGATATCGTCGTGGAGAAAACCGCGCGCCTTCAATCCATCCGGCGTAACTTTGTCTGGTTCTTTTTCGCAGTGATCACAGATCCGCCGAACCAGACGTTGCGCAATGAGGAGTTTCAACGAGTCCGCGAGCAAAAACGGTTCCACTCCCATGTTTTCCAAACGCGTGATGGCCAAGGCCGCGCTATTCGTGTGCAACGTGGACAGCAGCAAGTGACCCGTAAGTGCGGCCTGCATCGCGATTTCTGCTGTTTCGTAATCGCGAATTTCTCCAACCATGATGATGTTGGGGTTTGAACGCAGGAAGGATCGCAACACTGACGCAAAAGTCATCTGAATGGCAGGATTAATCGCGGTCTGCGAAATCCCTCGAATCGGGATCTCGATTGGATCTTCGGCTGTCATGATGTTGCGCGAGCCATCGTTCAAGTGAGTGAGCATAGCGCTCAAGGTCGTAGTCTTGCCCGAACCAGTTGGTCCGGTGCAAAGAATCATACCGTGTGGAGCACCGAGTGCCTCCACCACCAGAGCCATCTCTGCTGGACTGAAACCAAGGTCTGCAAGCCCAAGCTTGTTCTCGGTTTGATCGAGCACGCGCAGGACGACTTTTTCACCGTGTAAAACGGGCAGTGTCGCCACACGGAAATCAACTTCGCGCTTGTTGTCGATCTTGGCGCGAATGCGACCGTCCTGTGGCAGACGACGTTCAGTAATGTCGAGGCCAGCCAAAATCTTGATTCGGCTGACAACAGCATTACGCATCCTCAAAGGAGGACGCGACACTTCATGCAGAACACCATCGATGCGAAAGCGGACAACGCAACAGTCTTCTTCTGGATCGAAGTGGATGTCAGACGCATGCATCTTCACCGCACTCGCCAGAAGAATCTTGTCCACAAACTCAACGACGTCAGCACGCTTGCCTTCTTTTCTTATCCGGTCCGCATCTTCTTCTGGGTCTTCGCTGCCACTGACGACAGTAACCTCTCCGCCATACTCTGCCAGCGCATTTCCGGATTCGAGAAAGCCGTAGTGCATGGCAATGGCACGATCAACCGCATCTTCCTTTGCCACGACCAGCTTGATTCTCTTCACACTAGCATCGCGTGGCAAACTGAAACGAACATCTTGTTCGATCTGCGCAAAACTCTGTTCCCAGGGCCGACCTGCAGCGATGACAAGAGTGCCATCTTCCTCGAGCCGCAAGGGCACGAAGTGATGTCTGTCCGCCAACTCACGCGAAACCATGCGCAAAACTCCGGTCTGCGGCTCATTCTCGGTTCCGAACTCAAGGTCAACTTCATCAAGCCCCAGTGCAGCAGCCAATGCCGGCAAGTCTTTGGACAAACGTGCCAAACCGCCGTTCACGTGCGCAGGCACTCTACCAGGAGCAACACGAGCCGGAACTTTCCGATCGCTTGGATCTCCCATGATCAACCCCAAGGTTGTTAACGACTTTTGAATCACCAATGGATTCATTTAAACTTAGCTATTTTTAGCCGAAGTGTCAACAAATCAGGGTTATGAATAATGGGGTAAGGGGTAAGCCCTGCACTATAAAGTGATCCCTTTAAGTGCAGAGTAAACAAAAACTAAAGATTATAGCCCTTATCCCACAACCCTTTCCCCTTACACCACAACTTATGCTAAAATAATTACATGAAACACTTTATCGCCATTGCCGGAAACATGGGTGCAGGAAAAACAACTCTAGCTGAAAAGCTGACGAAACATTTAAATTGGGAACTTTTTGAAGAACCTTTTGAAGCCAACCCTTATTTAGAAAACTTTTATGCGGACATGAAGACCTGGGCTTTTCATACCGAGATGTCTTTTTTAGGTCAAAGACTAAATCATCATATCGAAATTCTTAAAAAACCACATTCCATTATCCAAGATCGCTGTCTCTATGAAGGCGCAGAAATTTTCGTCAAAAACTTATACCAAACAAACTGCCTTTCAAGTACTGATTGGAAAACATACAATCATCTTTATCAAAATTTGATTAAAACCATCAAAGCACCAGATGCCATTATTTATTTAAATCAAACACCAGAACAATGTATCTTGAATGTTCAAAAACGGGGGAGAGATTTAGAAAAAAATATTGATCCAGCTTATGTTTTTCAGCTCGCAAAACTTTATGATGAATGGAAAAATAATTTTTCGCTTTGCCCAATTATCGACATCAATATGCAAAAAAATAATTTGATAAATGACGAATCTGCTTTTTCTCGTTTTGTTGACAGCTTACAACAAAAACTAGCGAGATAAGTGCCCAACAAGATAAGTATTAAGCAAGTTTTAGATTTACTTATTTCACTGACTTCACTTACTAGCTTAAAACTTGTACGGTCTTCGGTAACATTATTTATTAGCTATATCGAGGTCTTCGGTAACATTATTTATTATCTATATCGTTGTACGCAATAGCTCATAATAAACGGTTACCGAAAAGTCATGCTCTGAGTGTACCGGATTGTCGTTGGATATCATATACTTTTTTAAGTCTTTTTTCCATT
>LBYP01000022.1 GCA_000996245.1 Parcubacteria group bacterium GW2011_GWA2_40_23
TCCTTTTAGAAAAAAGATTTTGGCGGGCGGAAACGCGGAGCGGAGCTAATCAAGCATTTTTTGTTCAAAAAAAGTTCGAGCATCGTTCAGTAATTGCGAGACTCGAACCGTGAAGTATAAAGTGTACCCTTTAACTTCACGGCAAGCTCATCAATGTATACCTTTACCCTGAACTAATTTTATATTTATCTGTTTTGTCGGGGTGGTGAGATTTGAATCGTGAAGTATAAAGTGTTCCATGTAGTATAAAGTATACTCTTTAACTACATGACAAGCCCTTTAACTTCACGACAAGCCCACCAATTCAACCCTTTACCCAGAATAGAAAATTTTTCTGTCGGGCCAATGAGACTCGAACTCACGACCTCATGCACCCCATGCATGCGCGCTAGCCAACTGCGCTATGACCCGACGCAAAAATTTTCTTATTGATTTTATTTCAAAGCTTTTTTTAAATCATTAATAATTTTTCTCGTCTCCCGTTCGCCGATACGAACTAATTCCGGACCATACTTACCTAAAAAATAATCTTTCCAAATTGAAATCTCAACATCTTTCATTTGTGGACGGATGACAAAATCGGAATTAGAAAGTGTGGCTTCGGCCAAATGATGTCGCAAAATTTCCATTGATCGGTTAGCCACCCGAGAAATAGATGAAATATTTTTCAGGTTGAAACCTTTCTTGGTCTGACAATTGTCCAAGTTAATTGCTAAAACAACATCAGCACCCATTTTTCTGACAACATCATCAGGTACTGGGTTAATAAGCCCACCATCAACATAGTAACTATTATCAACTAATACTGGTCGGAACAACGAAGGAACAGCCATGCTCGCTTGTATGGCCGGAACAATCAGTCCACGAGAAAATATTTTTTCTTTGCCGGCAATCAAATCGGTCGCCACACAACGAAAAGGTATTTTTGTATCAGAAAACTTTGAATCATTAAGCCAGCCTGTTAATATTTTGCGCACCTTATCTCCATAAATCAACCCACCTTTCAAAGTTACATCCAAAAGCGCAAAAAACTTTTCTTTTCTGCGGCCAACTGTTATTTCTTCTAGTGACTTTACATCCTGGAATAAGGCATAATGTGCCCCAACCCAAGCGCCGATGCTGGTCCCAGCAATAAAATCTATGCGAATATCATTTTTTACTAGTTCCTTGATAACACCAACGTGGACCAACCCCTTTGGTCCGCCACTACCCAGTGCTAAACCGAATTTTTTTTGTTGAGACATACTTTTAGTAATTAGGTTAACCATAATCAAAAAAACAAGAAAGCAAGAAAACAATTATTATACTTTAAAATACTTTTTTGGTGGATGTTCAAATGAAATAAGCGGAGTTTTGTTGTTAATAACGTCGGGGGGAATACCTAGTTTAATTTGATACTTTATATCAACTGCGCCAAAGACTGCCTTACTGTAATCATAACCTAATTTTTTGACAACAGAGATAACACTTTTCTCGTTTTTCCCTTCCACTTCTAAAAATGGTTCTAATCCAGGCCAAGTATCGATTGTTATTTCTGTCTTACCGAGCATCCAAAATTTTCTTTTTGTTTCTTGATACGCTTTTTGTTTCAAACCAAGACGTTTCAAAAAAATCATAGCCTTCTTCAAAACTATCTATAGTTAAACAAATCTCTTTTTGATCTTCAATCTTTTTGCCCGAGACAACTTTCAGGCTCATGGTAATTTTATCACCCTCATCACGAACTCGAACCCAAGTTCCGTGAATTTTATCTTTTTGAAAAGGCGCAAAAATGTAGCGACGCATTAATCTTTCTGGGTAAATTAATTTTGCACCGACATCTTTTAATTTACGTCGGAGAGCTTTTACGTTGATGTCTAAAATTGTGGCTTCAAATTCGGTATACATAGTCTTAAAATGACTTATGATTCAATCAAAAAAACAAAGAAGCAAGAAAACAATAATGGTTTACCATGAAGTCACACAAAGTGTGTACTTCATGGTGCCGAAGAGAGGACTTGAACCTCCATAGTCTTGCGACTACACGGCTCTGAACCGTGCGCGTCTACCAATTTCGCCACTTCGACATTAATTTTAAAAACGTGCGTGCCTGCCGGCAGGCAGGTATACCAGTTTCACCACTTCGGCTAAATATTAAATTATAAATGATTATTCTTTTCCCATTCACGAACCACGGATAAAGATTCTTCTTCAAATTCTTTCATATGAACCATTTCGATTGGACGCGATAGTTCTAAATTGATTTGCGCAGGATCATAATGCCCGCCATAATAGTCATCAACAACTCGATCTTTGGCGCAAGCAAAAACAATTCTAGAAATGTTGCTCCAAACCGACGCACCCAAACACATCAAACAAGGTTGCATCGATGTGTAAAAAATAGCCCCAGAAAGATCAGCCGTTTTAAGATTTGCACAAGCCATTCGAATTGAGACAATCTCACCATGTCCAGTCGGATCATTAACCTTATAACCAAGACTAACCCCCTCACCAATAATTTTCCCCTCCTTAACAATAATTGCTCCAGCCGGAAAACCGCCTTGAGCCAATGACTCCCGTGCTTTTTCTATCGCTTTTTGAAGAAAATGTTTGTCGTCCATGTGATTTTATTTTAGTTCTATCTTCACTCCAAAATACCATATTCACTGATATTTTTCAATGCCTCGTCATCTTAAAAAATTTCTACAAAAATGCCGACTAGTTAATGAAAACCAATCGGCCAAGGGTAATTAGCACCATAGGTTCAGCGCTGATGTCAGGTACCGCTCTGCTCGAGCAGGCTCGGATTCCTGCCTTACATACGACGAGAGGACAAGTTGGAGCGTGGCTCCCAAGCGGAAAGCCTGTTCGATAGACAAAAAGTCACAACCGAGAATCGCTGGTAAATCTTCCCAACAGCGTTTTTTGATCATAAGCGTTGCTGCCTCTGCTTCTTTCATACCACCCAATTGCATAAGGGTAGTGAATTGACCGATACTGACAGACGGATGCCCTAGGTATGTTTTCTGACTCCAAGGATCAATGAAGTGAAGACCACTTTCATCGGCGAAAAGATTATTCGGAGTAAAATCAAGCAACATTATTGCTACCTTGCCACACGTACCTGTCCACTGCGAACTACGCATCATTCGCAAAATCTGAGGCACGGCTCCATGCGAAAACCGCTCAATATGTCGAGTGACTTCTTGAACGAACGGCGGAGTTTGGAATCCGCTAGTGCCCGATAGAACTGCTGTTTGACCAATGACGCGTCTCAGATATTGCCAAAACAAGTCACAAGCCTGAATACCCCCATCAATGTGACGCATTGAATATCCCAAATCACGCATAACAAGTGCTCTTCCTTCTGACAGCAAAATCTCTTGAAGTTCCATTGGTAGAAGCTCAGATCCACCAAGAGAACGAATCTCGTGATATCCATGAATGTTGTCCTCAAGGTGCACAATCGCACTAGCATCGTGATAAGGTGTAAACTTCACGACAAGTGGGCTATCATCATCAATACGGCGGAAACGAAGTATTTGCGCACCCATGTGTCCAGAAGAGTACTCTCCGACACTTCGCGCCTTGAGTAAGATTCCAATTCGTCTTCGAATCTCCATGATTTCACTCCTTTAGAGAAACTCTTGTTTGTTACTTTGAAATTACCATTTCTGTATAAAAAAACAAGCAAAAAATGCTCGCATAATATTATTTAAAAATTATATTTTTTATCAAGTCTACTAATTGCGTCTGCAAGGTTCTGTATCTCTTTAATATTAGCATTCGCACTAGAAGAAACATTTTTCCGATGAACAAATATTGTACGCATACCGAGCTTCTTGGCCGGAATAATATCAGTTCGTTCCTGATCCCCAACTGCGATGCAGTCTCTCGGTTTGACTTTTAATAGCTTAACAATGTTTGAAAAAGCATTTTCTGATCCCTTGCGAAGGTCACCCTCTCCCGAAAAAATAGCGTTTTTGAAAATATCGATAATTTGCAATTCAATTAAAACATTATGAATCCAAATTTTTGGTGCATCAGATAATATAACTAATCTATATTGTCTCTTTAATTTCAATAAAGTCACTCGAAGGCTCCTAGTCTTCCGAACAAGCCCATGTGCTGAAATATTCCAAACAGTATTAAAGTAATTATAGCGATCAAGTCCAAACTCCTTTTCCAACCCAATACTTATTTCTTCACCATATTCCCGCTGTATTTTTTTCAGGATATTTCGAGCTTTCACTAAACCACAAGAAAGATTAACAGATATATATTTCTTAACATTACTAATAACTTTCTTCTTCAGAGGTGATTTTGAGTATGAGCCACCACGTAACTTATAAAGCGTTCCATCCAAATCAAAGATTATTAAACCTCTTTTATCTTTTATCTGCTTTTTTTTATTCATAATACTCTATCCTTATTTTGTCTTCAAAAAAACAATATATGCCTTACCATCTGTAAAAAAATTGCTTCCCATTTGATTCTGTCCCAAAGTTGGCTCAACCATTTGAACTTCAACTATCTTATTAACCAAGCCGGTCGCTTCAATCTCTTTTTTTACATTATCCCGCTCTTTGTCGATTGCTGGATCAATTTCATGCCCTTTGACTTTAAAACTGACGGCTTTATCAAAATGGGCTGTAGCCATCCAAACTTGTTTTGTTTTACCTACAAAATAATTTGTTTCCCAAAAATGAATATGCTCTCTTTCGTTGATAACATTTTTTTCCGTTGATTTTTCATAAGCGAAATCATTTGGTACTGAATTCCAGAAGGATGGAGTTCCTGGCGCTGTTGGATATGGACGATGCAGGAAAAACGAAACTGCTGATTTCCATGCAGTTTTAATACTGATATAATCAGCCTTTTCCCAGCCTGCTTGTTAAAAACTTTTTCTAGATTTACGCGGCTACCAACAAAAATCAAATCGATTGGTTCCATAGCTTTGCCACTCAAATCTTCACTAGTACGTGACAATTTTTCAAAAACTTTAGTGAAAACATCATTCTCAGCAATAGAAATATTTATTTTTGGTTGTTCACTAATTGATTTCAATGGATGAGTAAAATAAAATCCAAAAATAAAGACAGCCCAGACAAAAATCACAGACAGAACAGTCAATCTAAACTTCTTCTTTGCAATACTATAATCTCGTTGTTTCTTAGGAAACTGCCTATGTATTTCTAGTGCTGTAATTAATGCAGCCAACCAGGCAGCGCCAACAGCATAGCTAGAAAAAACATCAGATGGCCAATGCGCACCAAGATAAATTCGCGAAAAACCAATTGAAAAAATTATAGTTAAAGCACCGACAACACTAAAAAACTTTATCCAACGACTTTTGACATTAATATAAATAAAATAAGCGAGCAATCCATAAAACGCAATTGCTACAAAACTATGTCCACTCGGAAAACTATAAGTTTTTTCTGGTGCTAAGGCGTTTATTAATGGTGGGCGTGGTCGAGCAATAATACTTTTTGTCAGCGCGACAAAAGCTTCGCCCAAGCCAACAGCAAAAAACAAAGTTACAAGATAATGCCAATGTTTCTGCACAAAGAGAATCACGCTGACACAAATAACTCCAACAAAAACATTAGGCCAGCCACCCAAATATGTTATGAAAGCCATTATTTTATTAAAAACCGGCTCGCGTAAAACTTGGACTAAATTTAGAATGCGTAAATCAGCCTGAATAATAAAATCTTGACCGTAATAATCTTGGACAACACCAAAAAATAAATATAGAAAATAAACAGTGATAATTACCCCGACAGTTAAAACTAAACCATATTTTTCGTCAGGAGTTAATCGACGTAATAAAAAATTTCTGAAACGTGGATACTTAGCCAAAATTCTTTTGACTTCCGGATCGTTCCAAAGGCCCTTCAAGATTGATTTAATTAATGATTTTGTTAATTTTATCATAATAGAACTAACATCAGATGTCCTTATTTTATCATTTTACGGAGCGCTTGGCTATTTTCTCAAACACAAAACGGGCAAATATGCCCGTTTTAAATTACTCGTTAATTCTTTCACAATATTCACCTGTATCAGTATTAATAAGGATAGTTTCACCTTCTTTAATAAAAATCGGCGCTCGAGCAACTAAACCATTTTCCAAGGTTACATCTTTCATCAAGCGTCCGCTACTAGCGGTGTTACCCTTAACCGCTGGGGCAGCTTCAGTAACTTTGTATTGAACTTTTGGTGGAATTGTAATTGCCACCACACGACCTTCAAAAATTGAGCCATAAACTTCCATGCCATCTTTCAAATACTTGCCATCATCCCCTACAATTTCTGCTTCCAATTCATGTGTTTCGTAAGTTTCATTATCCATGAAAGAATAAAAATCACCATTCTTATACAAATATTGAAGCTTCTGCTTTTGAACTTCGACGATATTGATTTCATCAACAGCCTTGTAAGTCATTTCAGTGCCCTTACCGCTAGTAATGCTTTTCATTTTTGCTGTGACAAAAGGAGAACCTTTGCCTGGATTTGTAAAACGAGCATCAGTGACCAAATATAAATCATTTTGATGCTTAATAACACAGCCCTTTTTTACTTCTGTAATTATTGCCATATTTTTTGTGAGTGACTAGAGACTAGTGACCAGTCACCAGAAATCAACAAACTTGATACTGGTTACGGGTTACTGGTACCTGGTTACTTTTCTTTATTAAATAGCTTCGACATAGGTAACCCTAGCACATTATCTATATTTTTGTCCATGGTAAAAATCATGACTAAACGGTCTACGCCAAGCGCACCGCCAGCGCAATTACCTATCCCAGCACGTAATGCGTCGATAAATTCCTCGTCTATTGGATAAACCAATCTCTTGTTCTTTTGTCTAGTCTTTCGTTCTAATTGCAATCTCTTTTTCTGTTCTTCAGCATCATTCAATTCCGTATAAACATTCGCCAGTTCTATCCCTTGATAATACAACTCAAATCGTTCAGCATACTTCCCTCCCTTAATTTCTTTTGAGAGTGAGGCCATACATTTTGGAAATTCATAGATAATGGTCGGAACATCTTTGCCAATAAACGGCTCAATTTTATTCAAGAAGATTCGATAAAATAATTCTTCGTATGATTCAGTCTTAGCTGGCTTGTAACCCAACGAGACGCACAACTTGTACATTTTTTTGGAATCCAGATAATCGTCCAGATTAACAGCAATGAACTCTTGCCAAACTTGCTTCATCGTCTGTCGTTTCCATTTCTTCGCAATATTTTTATTATTAAACTTCAATTTTTTATTGATAAACTTAGTCAAATTTTCCAAATCATCCATTAAATCATAATAACTGGCATTCTGACGGTACCACTCCAGCATCGTAAACTCTGGATTGTGTGTTCCGCCAAAACTTTCTTCATCGCGAAAGCATTTTCCGAGATAAAAAATCTTTTCAAACCCAGTGGCCAGCATTTTCTTCATAGTATACTCTGGTGAAGTATGCAAATATCCTTTAAATGATTTCCCTTTGTCGTCGTGGACAACAACTTGCATAGGTTGAATGTTTGGTTCTTGGCCTGGGAGAGCCACAATCGTCGGTGATTCGATCTCAATAAATTTATCTTGCCACAAAAACTCGCGAATCAATTTTAAAATTGCAAAACGTATTTGGAGTTTCTTGAAGTTTCGGTCGACGTGGTAGATGTGGTTCATAGTTGAAGTTAACTTAAGCTATAATCAAAAAAGCAAAAAAACAAGAAAGCAAAACATTTTAGGATTAGTCATAGAACATAGAACAGGGATCAATTAAGCGTAAGAACCCTGCACTACAAAGTGTCCCCTTTGAATGCAGGGCAAGCATATGAACGGAAGAACTGCCTTAATTGCCCAAATAGTATCAGAATTTAGAACTTTTTTCAATAATAATGGGGCAGCAAGATTTGACCTGCCGCCCCATGAACTTCTACACTTTCTCGTGATCGTGTTGGATCAAGTCCAGCTCGAGAACCGACAAGAGCTTCGTCTCTTGGATCATTTCGCGATAGAGATCTCCGGCGTCTTCCAGCATTTTCTGACGTCGGTTGAAAAACGCCTTGATCTGATCGTTCAGGAAGGTCCAGAAACTCTTCGGGTCTGTGTACCCCTGGATGGTCAGGATCTCTTCGACCGTGGTATCGCGTAACTCGACGGTAAGAGCACGTTGATAACCGCGCCCTTTGTAGCCCTGTTCATCCACAAAGGTGACCTTGATCAGTACCAGGCGACCAGTACGCAGGATGCCAACCACGTGCCGGTAGGGACGTTCTCCGCGAGTACGCACAATGGTCTTCAAATAGAGCGGTTCGACATCGAAAAGACCTTGAACCGTCAGACCGTATTTCACGGTGAAGCCGAGCAACTCAGGTGCAGGTTTATCATGCAAACGACCGAGACGGTGCAAGTGAGACTGATCCTGAAGGATTTCCACTTCATCGAATCGCATCATCGGCATGTCTTTAAGCCAGGGCTTGATGTGTGTGAGTCGCAGCTTGATCAATTCGATCCAGTCTGCTTGACTCAACTTGGTGTGGCGCATCAGCAACAGCAATGCAGCTTCGTGTGCTCGGGGCATACCCCACCTCAAAATGGTTTCACACTGTGTCAGGCGCACCCGGCACAGGCCCTTAATATATAATGAATTAATCAAAAAAGCAACAAAGCAAGAAAGCAAGAATGTGACAATCAGGAGGGCACAGATTGCCACGTCCCGACAGAATATGTATGAAATACGGGACTCGCAAAATGCACATATTGACAAAATTTAGCCAAAATGCTAATATCTTTTAGTCCTGAGTGTTAAGTAAAAAACCGATCACCGAAGGAGCGTGCCATGAGCGAACATGAAGATGGAAACGTCTGGATGCCCATCATCGTGATCTGGGGAATTTTCTTCGCTATCGGTGCGGTGCTGTTCTCCATGACGCCCTCCTCCAAGTCGCCCGAGATGTGCATGATTCCGGCGAACCCTCTGCCCGAAACGTACCGCCTCAACTACATAGCGGCCGACATCGGCGTCCTCCCTCTCACACCAGCCATTGCGATCGCTGCCACCCCTGCCGAAGACGGCGGATCGTACATCGACCGCATCTACAAAGAAGCTGAAATGATGTTCTACACCCCCACGCACTGGCCGTGGAGCATCGTCTACGTACCCACCAAAATCATCAAGGAAGACTCTGGGTTCAGCGCGATCTGGACCTACGAGGCACCGCAGGTTCTGTACGTCCGCTCCGACATCTTCGTGATGCGTGAACTGATGAACCCGTCCCTGTGCGAGAACGACTCCGACAGCAACGTCCCGTTGCCGATCGAGCCGACCGTGATCTGGACCGAAGAGATCGCGTTCTACGACACCTACTACGAGGATTGGTGGGCGGAGCAAGAACGCTACCAGGAGGCCTCCGGAGAAGAGACTTCCACCCCCACGAATTCGCGCGGCTTACGTGATGGTCTCCAAAACGGAGGCACGCGCCACAAGATGACGCTCGGATCCTGACCCAACTACGCCCCTACTGTTCGAGAACAGTGGGGCGCTTTTTTAAAATACTAATTACTAATCTGCTACGAATTTACTAATCATTACTAATAATTTGTAACTATTTGTAGATTAGTAATAATATTCGTAATTAGTATTTAAATAAAACAGCTGGTCTTGCTCGGCAAAACCAGCGTGTTAGAAACTAGAAGTACGACACCAGCGAAATCTCCGGTCCCAGACCAACCGAAATCATCTCGCCAGGCGTAATTTCGTAGAGATCTCCGTCGATGAAGATCAACCGTTCATTTTCCGGCTGAACCTTGAATGAGAACACCGGACGATTAAAGAACCTGTCACCAGGCGGGACCCACGTGGCACGCCACAGAGAAGGAACCAAGGCAGAAAGGATCGAAGCCGGGATCGCGTAGCTCGCAGCATAGAACTGATTGCTCTCGGCAACCCCAAGGAAAGGCTCTATGCCAAAGAGCGAGCTCCTCGGCACAGAACACATGACCGCGAGAGGATCTTGTCGTGGCAGAAGAACATCATCGGCCCACTGATTCGCATGGAACTGCCCGATGACAGCTTTGTGCGATGTGGGCACACCCAGCAACGAAGCAGACATACCGAGCCCAATGTGCTTCAGTCCCGCGAGAATGGACTTACCACCCTCATCATAGAGCTGAATCACTCGCGTCACAGCACCCACGATGAAGATGAACCCGTAGTGGGTTTCGACTCGTTGCTTTTTCGCACTGTGGAAAGTGATAGCCAGCAGTCGCATCTTGCGAATAGGCAAGTGGTCGAGCTCGACCGACATGCACTTCCTAAAGATTTTGAGCGGTGACTCAGCAAAAAACGTCCCCTGCCCCCAACCCAACCATTGGAAGATAGCCTTCTGCGTACCGCCACCAACCGGAACGATTGGCGGGATGTACGGAATCCGCCCACGTCCAAATTCGTAGATGAGGATATCGACGATCTTGTGGATGGTTCCATCTCCACCATAGGCGAAAATGACCTGGATCTTTTTTTCTACGATGAGAGCCACCAGCCCATCCGACATTTTCGAGACTGAATCCTGCACGCAATCGAAAACTCTTGTGTCAGTCCACCCACGACGCTCAATCTCCTTTTGAATAGGCATAGCACCTTCGTGTCCGCCCCTGGCTCTGGTGTTAACCACGAATCCAGCTCGCTCTATCATGAGCTCCTCCATTCATTGGTTCAACTAACGAAACACAGATTAGCTTACTATAATTTGTTCTTTTGTACAATAAAAAACATCCGTGCACCACAGACAATGTCTGGGTGCACGGTAAACCTGACAAAACCGTCAGGACATTCGATTTATAATTATTCTAGAATGCCATCCAAATTAACATCGTACAAAACTTTTTCTTGAATGACATTATATTTGATAATATCTTCGTCCTTAAACCATAAACCAATTTCTCTTTCTGCTTCGGCTGGTTTATCTGAACAATGAATTAAATTACGAACTGCGCGTCCACTAGTTGCAGAAAGGCTATAAGAATCAAGAGTTAAATCTCCGCGAATTGTACCAACATCAGAAGTTAATGGTTCTGTGCCGCCTACCAATTTTTTGACGATTCCGACTGCCTGATTTCCCTCTATAATCATGGCCAAAACTGGACCACTAGTCATAAATTTAACTAATTGGTTGACGATATCTTTACCATATTCAATGGCTTCTTTTTCAACTGGCATACCAGCCGCTTCTCGATCTTTAACAATAAGCGCACCTTTTTCAGAAAACCATTTTTCATCTTTATTATAATGTTTCCAACAAGTGTCAGCCTCAGGAACTAAAAACTTAAAAGCCACAAATTTTAATCCAGTACGTTCAAAACGTTTAATGATTTCACCCATGAGTCCGCGTTGAACCCCATCTGGTTTGATAATAACAAAGGATCTTTCCATAAAATATAAGTTAATTATTTTGGCTTTATTATAGCAGAAACCAGGCTTTTGTAAATAAAAAAATCGAGGACAGCTCCGTGGAGCCATCCTCAACTGGGTGTGAACTTAGACAGTCTGTGTCCGCCTGTTATCCGCCATGCGCGTTTTGGTGAACCAGGTTTAGAAACCGTGGACTACACGTCGATTTCCATGTAGTCGCGCACCAGGAAGATGCCCTCAGGCTTCAAGAGCCCATCAGCATCCTCCGAAACGACAGTCTGTGCGATGATCTTGGCCGCGAGCTCCTGAGCCGCGGTCACGTTGGCCTCGATCTTCGCGTCATCCCACATGAAGTGGTGGTGCGTGAAACCCACGCGCTTAACGCCAGTGGCATTGCAGAGTCGAACCGCATAGTCCGGCGTACCGTGGCCAAAACCTGCGGTTCGCGCATCGTACTCCTCGCGGTTGTACTGGACGTCTTGGATCAGAAGGTCGATGCTTTTCAGGTGCTGCTTCAGGTCAGCAGGAACACCGTCCTGATTGGCGTGATCCGTCAGAAAGACGAAGCTCTTGCCGGTGGGACCTTCGTCAAACCGGTAGGAAATCGTCTTCTCCGGGTGGTCAGTCCGGAGCATTCTAATGACTAAGCACTCGTTCAGAGCGAACTTCTGCCCCTTACGGAAAGGCAGTTGATCGCCCTTGTCACAGAGCCTCTCGAAAGTATCGATCCCCAGAACCTTGAAACCACCCTCAGGGTGAAGAAGAAGAACTTGATTCTGAGGATACTCAAGCTCCACAGGACTGACGAAGTGGGACGCTTCCAACTGGAAAGCTCGCGGGTGCAAAGGCTTCTTCATGACATCCATGAGCACCTTGTGGGGTCCCCAGCCGTCTTCCAAGGGACCAACCAAGGTTACCTTGATGCCCTTGATGTAGGTCGCTGCTCCCAGGAGGAGTCCCTGGGTGTGGTCGTGGTGGTAGTGAGTCAGGAGCACGATGATGCGCTTGACTCCAGCCTTCAGGGCATCCGCACAGAGGACTGCGAAACCAGTGCCACCATCGTTTACCAGCCAAGTATCCGCAGGGAGACAAGGAGAATCGATCCGGTAGCACGTCGTGTTGCCACCGATGGTTCTACCAGGAATGAAGACAGCGAGAGATCCGAACGTTCCGTATGCCTTCAGTTTCATTTGTTCCACCTCCATGCTTCGACTTACTGGCGGCAGGCAGGATCACAATTCGCAAGCGCACACCCTATATTAACCGTAGCACTACCCTAGGAATTGTAAAGAGAATTAGAAATTTAAACCGGCCCTGTCGAATGACAAGGCCGGCAATCACAACTAACTTTTAATTTAGAATCGTAAACAAATTACTAAAATGATCTGTCCAAGGCTTTATTTTCTTAATTTCTTTTTCAGTTATATATGGTTTTAGTTCTTCACTCTGCAAAATATCTTCATTTTTCGTGACTATTAACCAAACCGCCCTATAAGAAAGGTTTGCTTCGTTTTTAGGTGTATCAACTAAAACAAAACCAAAACCATGTTTATCTGCAACCGCCTTGATGACCGGAGCTAAATCTAAATAACGGTTCGAAATGTGTACTACAATTGCACCTGTTTCTTTAATCTTTTTTGAATAAAGTTCAAAGGCCTCCTCGGTCAATAAATGAACCGGTATAGCATCACTACTAAATGCATCTAAAACCAAAAGATCAAATTTCACGTCTGGTTCCTTCTCTAAAGAAAGTCGGGCATCACCTAAAACCGTTTTAATTTGCGCCGAACTGTCTTTTAAGTATGAAAAATATTTATGTGCATAATCAATAACAGCCTGATTAATTTCATAAAACGTGAAAATATCATTCTTCTGACCATAGTAGGCTAAAGTTCCGGTTCCCAAACCCACAACACCAATTTCACGAGAATCAGCCTTGATAATTTTCTGTAACAATAACGCAACAGCTGTCTTTTCTGAATAATAACTAATTGCTGGAATAGTTTTATCGTTTTTAATTACTTCTTCGCCATGCAAAGTAACTCCGTGCAGCAAAAAACGTCTTTTTGCGCCTTCGTCATTCGCTAAACTTTCTTTAACGTGCAATGTACCATAAAAATTTCTTTCTGCAGCAACCGTGCCAACCCAAGATTTCAGTTTTATACTGTAAGCATAATAAGAAAAAAATACAATTAATAAAAAAGATGCGAGGTAAATAAACTGACGCTCTTTAGCTGTTGATTTTTCTTTGACACTATTAAAATACAAACCAGCGACAACTAAAACGGTTATAAATAAAACTACTAACAAATCCCAATAGGCTGTAAAAATTAATGGTGCCAATACCGCCACAAAGAGACCGCCAAGCGCCCCACCAATAGCAATCATTAAATAATATCTGGTCAATAAATTTGAAGCTGGTCGTAAACGATACAGCTCCCCATGACAAACCATGCAAGCAATGAACAAGATCAAGGAATAACTTATTAGCTGAAAGGAAAGTCCAAAACTACCGATTTCATTATTGAAAACTAAAAAAGGACTAATGAATAACAAGCAAATCAAAAGTACAAAATATATTATTTTTTGATAAAATATCTCATCTGCAAAAGTGAAAATAAAGGTTATCAAATAAAGACAGAACGGCAAAATCCACAAAAATGGTATGGTCGCAATGTCTAAACAAATATGGTTTGTCACCGCGAGGAATGCAGCCGAAGCTAAGGCTGGAAACAGAATCCACAAAATTGTTTTTCGCACACCCACTTTTTGAACTGTTTCACTCTTGACGATGGCTGCCGGTAAACTCTTAAACTTCGACCAAACAAGGATACCAACTCCCAAACCAAAAACTACAAAAGCCCCAGACCACAACCACGCCTGGTGGACGCTATCAAATAATGGTTCAAAGATAAACGGGAAAGTAATAAGAGCAAGTAAAGATCCAGCATTTGATAACACATATAAAATGTAAGGATTTTTTTGTGGATACTTTCTAGCATACCAAGCCTGCAATAATGGCCCTGTTGTCGACAAGACAAAATAAGGCAAACCTACTGTTAAAGCTAAAAGTATAATGATCTTTATAACTGGGAAAGTCGAATCGATTGGTTTCAACGCGATACTTGGAATAATCGGCAAGGTCAAAAAAGTCAACAAAATTAAAACCAAATGAATATATTTCTGCGTTTTAAATTTAAAATGATTGATAATGAATGAATACAAATATCCTAGCAATAAAAAGACTTGAAAAAATAACATGGCTACTAACCAAACCGAGGCTGATCCGCCAAACCAAGGCAAGATGAATTTACTGATGAGTGGTTGAACTTGAAAAAGAAGAAAGGCGCTAAAAAAAATAAGCAAGGCGAATGGCCACATAAAAATATAATTAATTCATAGCCATTATATCACAAGGCTTAATTCTCGACGATAATTTTTTGACCATCAGAAATCATAGCGATTCTGCCTTGAGTATCTGTCCGATAGATCACACTTGGTAAATTTTTCAGAT
Organism: Parcubacteria group bacterium GW2011_GWA2_40_23; assembly: GCA_000996245.1. Classification (GTDB taxonomy): domain Bacteria; phylum Patescibacteriota; class Patescibacteriia; order UBA11705; family JABHMO01; genus GWC2-39-14. The sequence continues at coordinate 14,916 of LBYP01000022.1, forward strand.
TAAAAAGAGTCTTGCCGTGCGGATGATTGAAAGAATTTTCATCTCCGACTTGAATTACTGCCAGCGTCGGGCTGACGGCTAATAAAAACTCCAGTGAACTTGAAGATTCGCTGCCATGATGTGCTACTTTCAAAACATTTGAATCAAAAATTTCTTCATCATAACGCAATAACTCCTGCTCAACCTCCTTTTCAATGTCAGCGGTGAACAGAAAGCTTGTTTGATCATAAACAAGACGCGCAACGATCGACGTATTATTCAAATTTACAACTCGCTGATTTAAAAAACTTTTCTGCGGATACAACAATTCCAGCTTAACTGATGAACCTATCATAATCTCACTTTTTTTGTTGACAATTTCGAGTGGAATCTTTCGATCTTTGATTTCTTTGAGCCACGCGAGATAGTCTGGTGCAGTGTGAATAACACCGGTATACAAAATTTTTTTAACTTTGTAGCGACGCAATACTTCCACAAGTCCGGCGACGTGATCCGAATGTGGGTGGCTTAGAATCATGAGGTCAATCTCTTTATCCCAAAATGGCATAACCGCACCAAGTTCATTTAAAATAGAATTGTCCGGTCCTCCATCAATTAAAACATCAACATTATCTGGGGTACGGATATAAATTGCATCGCCTTGACCGACATTGAGAAAATCAACTTCTAATTCTTTTACCTTTGATGATTGACCATCGTTAGTTATTGACGACACTTCTCCCCAATAGACCAAAGCGAAAAGTAACAGAATCGAAACAAAAGCTCCCAGTAAATACTTGAAATAATTTTTCTTCATGTTTTCATTATAATCAATTTATTTCCAACTCAAATTCTAGGTGACAACTTGCGAACAAACCCTCTTTAATGATATGTTAGAAGCAATCTCCTGCAGTAGATACAAAATCAATTGCTTAATAGCAGGTCAGAATAATTTAGATTTGGGGGATTGCTTCCCTGTACCAGAAAGTATTCTCTTTCGGTGCAGGGTAAACGGCGCTGCCCAGAGCGGTCTCACAATGACGCTACGCGCAATGGGAGGGCGCAAATCTGATGAAGTTATTTATAATTATTCGTAGATTCGTAGCTGATTCGCCTGCCTGCCGGCAGGCAGGTAATTAGTAATTATATGAAATACGACATTGCAATCATCGGTGGAGGCCCAGCTGGCATGATGGCCGCTATCAGCGCCGCAGAAAACGGAGCTAAAGTTATTTTATTAGAAAAAAATGATAGACTTGGCGTTAAATTACTTCTTGCTGGACATGGACGCTGCAATTTGACCAATAAAACTCCGGACTTAAACTCGTTTATCAATGCTTTAGGAATCAACGGACGCTTTTTATTCTCGGCCATGAGTAAATTTGGAATCGAAAAAACCATGGACTTCTTCACCAAGCATAAACTACCCCTCAAGATTGAAGAGAATAATAAAGTTTTCCCCCAAAGCGATGATGGCCGCGATGTTTTAAATGTTTTAGTTGATTGCCTCAAAAAAAACAAGGTTGAAGTTCGCTTCAAATCTACTGTCAAGAAAATAAACATCAAAAACGGATCAATCGAATCAATAATGCTAGACAACAAAGAAAAAATAGTCGCTGATAAATTTATTTTTTGCACTGGGGGCAAATCATATCCGCTGACAGGATCAACTGGTGATGGGTTTAACTTTGCGGAACAAGTTGGGCACTCGATCGTATCTTTATTTCCTGGATTAACACCACTCATTTTGAATGATAGCAAAATGAATCACCCCGAGGCAGAGCCTACGGGGTATCGTCGCATCAAACCAGAATTAGCTGATCTTCATGTATTTTCTGATATTCCATATCCCTGCCTTG
>LBYP01000023.1 GCA_000996245.1 Parcubacteria group bacterium GW2011_GWA2_40_23
ATATTCATACACGGGAATTATCCCAGAAAACGTCTAAATAATCTCTAACTTTAGTGAATATTTTAAATAACTTTCAACAGAATTAATTTAATCATCCCTAATATGTTAAAAAGCCTAATCCGCAAACTCGTCCCCGAAAACTTAATCAACTTATATCATAAATATTTAGCTGTCTTGTCAGCTCAGCTTTACGGTAACCCCAGCGATAAAATGATTGTCATCGGCGTGACTGGTACAAACGGCAAGTCAACGACCGTGGCTCTCATTGCGAAAACTCTCGAGGCTGGTGGATATAGAGTTGGCTACACTTCAACTGTTGGTTTTAAAGTTGCAGATAAAGAATGGTTGAATAATAAGAAGATGACCATGCTCGGTCGTTTTCAATTACAAAAATTATTAAAGCAAATGGTTGAAGCTGGTTGTCGTTACGCTGTGATTGAAACTTCATCTCAAGGCATCGTTCAATCACGGCATCTTGGAATCAATTATGATTATGTTGTTTTCACAAATTTAACTCCAGAACATATAGAAGCCCATGGTGGTTTTGAAAATTATAAAAATGCTAAGGGCGAGCTATTTAAACATTTGACTGAACGTCCTTGGAAAAAGATTGAAGGCAAGCATATTAAAAAAACGATAGTCGCCAATATGGACGACGAACATTCTGCTTATTTTTTAAGTTTTCCAGCTGATAAAAAATTAACTTATAGTGATCACGACCATTCTGGTAATATTTTTGCAAATAATATTCAAGTCACAAATACTGGCACAAGTTTTAATATTGGATTAACAACAATCAATCTACAATTATTAGGAGCCTTTAATGTTTATAATGCGTTGGTATCCGTGACGATTGCACTTGAAGAGGGAATTGAATTGCAAAAAATTAAACAAGGGCTTGAAGCAGTACCGGTTATTCCAGGACGTATGGAATTAATAAATGAAGGCCAGGATTTTACTGTTTTAGTTGATTATTGCCCAGAACCATATTCAATGCGCAAAATGTACGAAACGATTGTTTTATTAAAAAAGAATAAAATTATTCATGTTTTCGGCTCCTGCGGTGGCGGTAGGGACGTGGCTCGCCGTCCAATTCTTGGCAAACTTGTTGGCGAAAAGGCTGATATTGCTATCGTCACGAACGAAGATCCGTATGATGATAATCCAGAAACTATCATCGATCAAGTAGTTGCGGGAGCAGTAGAAGCTGGAAAAGCCGTCAATCAGAATTTATACAAAATCATAAATCGTCAAGAGGCGATTGAAAAAGCTTTAAATTTAGCACAAATTGGTGATTTAGTCTTAGTCACCGGCAAGGGCGCGGAACAGGCCATGGCCGTGGCTGGTGGAAAACATATCCCCTGGGATGACAGGGAGGTGATTCGCGAGGTCTTGAAAAGTCTCTAAAATTACAGAAAAACTTTACGCTGCTCATTATCCACCAAAAACTTGACAAGGTTAAAAATCTTTGTTAGTATAGCAGCGTATAAACAACTTAAACCCTCAAGGGAAACTTTGCCTCACGATCGCAGGTCGCAGGAAGAAGGTTTCATCAAAATAAATGCTAAATTTAGAGGGAATCATCCAAACAATGTTATATAAATAAATTATTATAACCTCGTCTCGTTATTCGGGAGGAGGCACATTTTTTATGTTAAATACCAAACCGTACAAACGTAAATTTTTCACATCTTCATACCGTTTTCCTTTGCCAGATTTGATTGAGGTTCAAAAGCATTCTTATGATTGGTTCTTGCGCGAAGGTTTACGTGAATTATTTACAGAAGTATCACCTATAATTGACATTTCAGATAAAGGTTTGGAATTATTTTTTGATGATTATTATTTGGATGAACCGAAGTTTGATGAAGTTACCAGTAAAGAAAAAAATGTTACTTACGAAGCCCCTTTACGCGTCAAAGTGACTTTGAAAAATACCAAAACTAAGAAAAAAGAAACTCAGGAAATTTTCTTGTGTGATTTCCCTGTTATGACAGAACGCGGTACCTTCATTATTAATGGTATTGAACGTGTTATTGTTTCTCAAATTATTCGTTCGGCTGGTGTTTTCTTTACTTCTAATTTTTTACATGAACGCAACCGCGTTTTCTACGGAGCTAAAATTATCCCGAATCGCGGTGCTTGGTTAGAATTTGAAACTGATTCTAATAATGTTATTTGGGTAAAGATTGATCGCAAAAGAAAAGTTGCAGCTACATCACTCTTGCAATCTTTTGGTATGACCCAAAATGAAATTCGTGAAGCTTTAAAAGATGTTGAAAAAAATCCAGATATCAGCTTTACAGAAGCGACTTTAGCTAAAGATGCTGCTAGCAACCAGGAAGAAGGCTTAATTGAAGTTTATAAACGTATACGTCCAGGTGATTTAGCTACAGCGGACAACGCGAAGTCTTTGATTTACGCCATGTTCTTCAATTTTGATCGTTATGATTTTGCCAAGGTTGGTCGTTATAAAATGAATCAACGATTTAATAATGAATATCCACTTGATGAAGCCAACCGTGTTTTGAAAGGTGATGATTTAGTTAATGTCATCAAAGAAATTATTAGTTTGAATATTAGCCAAGACCCAGCTGACGATATTGATCACCTTGGAAACAGAAGAATTCGTGCCGTGGGTGAATTGGTTCAAAATAAATTCCGTGTTGGTTTGGCTCGTATGGAACGTATTGTTAAAGATCGCATGAGTACCATGGATCCAACAACACTTTCTCCATCAAAGTTAATCAACGCACGTCCAGTTATTGGTGTGGTACGTGAATTCTTCATGTCATCACAACTTTCTCAATTCATGGACCAAACAAACCCACTTTCAGAATTGGAACATAAGCGTCGTATTTCTGCTATGGGCCCAGGTGGTTTGTCTCGAGAACGCGCTGGCTTCGATGTGCGCGACGTGCATACCACTCACTACGGTCGTATTTGTCCAATTGCCACTCCAGAAGGTCCAAACATTGGTTTGGTTGGCCACTTGGCCAGTTATGCTCGTATCAACGACTATGGTTTTATCGAAACTCCTTATTTTAAAGTTCGACATAAAGTAACTAAAGATCTTAAAGATCCAAATACTGGAAAAGTTTTATTTAAAAAAGGCGAGGATGTTACTGGCGTAGATTTAGATAAATCTTCACTTATACCAGCGGATATTGCTGGTTGCGTGGAAACAGTTACCACAAAAAATGTGGAATATTTAAATGCTATTAAAGAAGAAAAAACTATTACGGCAACCTTCAATGCCAAGATTGATGAAGAAAGCGGCAAGTTTTTAGCTGAAAAAGTTGATGTCCGTTGTTATGGTCAACCAACAATTAAGCATATTTTCTTTGTTGATTATCTTGATGTTTCTTCAAACCAAATTGTAAGTGTGGCGACTTCTCTTATTCCCTTCCTCGAACATGATGATGCTACTCGTGCTCTTATGGGCACAAACATGCAACGTCAGGCTGTACCTTGCGTCCACCCAGATTCACCAATCGTTGGTACTGGTATGGAAGAAGTTGCGGCCCGCGATTCTGGTCACGTTGTTTTAGCGAGCGAAGACAGCGAAGTAGTTGCTTTGCAAGGAAATAAAATTGATTTATTAAATAAACGCGGTGAAATAAAGAGTTATCGTTTGAATAAATACGTTTGTTCCAACGCTTCAACTAGCATTAACCAACGACCAACTGTAGACATGGGTGAAAAAGTTAAAAAGGGTCAAGTTATTGCTGATGGTCCATCAGTTCAAAACGGTGAACTTGCTCTTGGCCAAAACGTTTTAGTCGCTTACATGGCTTGGGAAGGTTATAATTACGAAGATGCGATTATTATTTCAGAAAAATTAGTACACCGCGATCGTTTCTCTTCAGTTCATATCGAAAACTATACAATTGATGTCCGAGACACTAAACTCGGCTCTGAAGTTGTCACAGCTGACATACCAAATATTTCTGAAGAAAAATTGAAAAATTTGGATGCAGAGGGTGTGGTTCGTGTTGGTGCTACAGTAAAATCTGGTGACATCTTGGTTGGTAAAATTACTCCAAAAGGTGAAACGGAATTATCTGCTGAAGAAAAGTTGTTAAAAGCGATTTTTGGTGAAAAGGCGCGCGATGTACGTGACACCTCACTTCGTTTAGAACACGGAGAACAGGGCAAGGTGGTTGATATCCGCGTTTTTTCTCAAGAAAATGGTGATAAACTTTCTCCTGGTGTTATTAAATCTATTCAAATTACAGTTGCCAACCTGCGAAAAATTCAAGTGGGTGATAAACTCGCTGGCCGTCATGGAAACAAAGGTGTTATTTCCAAAATTGTGCCAGTTGAAGATATGCCATTCTTGGAAGATGGAACCACGATTGATGTTATTTTAACTCCACTCGGCGTGGCTTCTCGTATGAACTTGGGTCAGATTTTAGAAACACACTTTGGTTTAGCCGCTCATAAATTAGGCTACAAAGTTGCGACTCCAGTTTTAAATGGCGTTCCAACCAAGATCATTAAAGAAGAGTTGGTTAAAGCTGGTTATGACGAAGGTGGTCAGTTAGACCTGATGAATGGAAAAACCGGTGAACATTTTGATCACAAAATTACAGTTGGTTACAATTATATCCTTAAATTGAATCATATGGTTGAGGATAAGATTCACCAACGTTCAATTGGACCATACTCCCTTATTACTCAACAGCCACTTGGCGGTAAAGCCCAGTTTGGTGGACAACGTTTTGGAGAAATGGAAGTTTGGGCTCTCGAAGCTTATGGCGCTGCACATACTTTGCAAGAAATTTTAACGATTAAATCTGATGATGTGCTTGGTCGCGCTAAAGCTTATGAATCCATCATTAAAGGTGAACCAATACGTCGTTTGAATGTACCGGAATCATTTAATGTGTTGATCCGAGAACTTAAGGGTTTATGTTTGGATGTGGAGCTTTTAAAGAATGGAACACGCATAGCAGGTGATGACAATAATGTGGAAGAAAAGGATGACAGAAAGGACCAGAAATTTTAATTTATTAAATTTAAAATATACATATGAGCTTAGACACATTAAAGATAAACGATTTCGACGCTATTAAACTTCGCTTGGCCGCTCCCGAAGATATTCGTTTGTGGTCCCATGGCGAAGTGACGCGTCCAGAAACAATTAATTACCGTACGCAAAAACCAGAAAAAGATGGTTTGTTCTGCGAACGCACTTTTGGTCCAAGCAAGGATTGGGAATGTTATTGCGGTAAGTATAAGAAAATCCGTTATCGCGGCATTGTGTGCGATAAGTGCGGAGTTGAAGTCACTCGCTCTATAGTCCGTCGCCAACGCATGGGACATATTGATCTTGCAGTGCCGGTTTCACATATTTGGTTTTTGCGTGGCGTGCCTTCAAAAATTGGCTTGATACTAGATGTTTCAATTCAAAAATTAGAGCGCGTTATCTATTTTGCTAATTTTATTGTGACGGAAGTTAATGAAGAATTGAAAGTTATTGAGATTGAAAATTTAAAGAAAGAATATAAAGGACAAAAGAAAACTTTGGAAATCCAATTTGAACAAAAGATTAAGCAAATTGAATCTAATAGTGGTTTAGAGAAGGCTGACCGTAATGACCAAATCGTTAAAGCCAACCAATGGCGCGATGAAGAAGTTGCTTTGCTTGATGAAGATTTTGAAATGGCCGATAAAGATCTTAAGGACTTGAAACCATTAAAGATTATTTCTGAAGTTGAATATCATGACATGTCATTAAAGTATGGTCATGTTTTTGATGCTGGTATTGGTGCTGAAGCTGTCCGAAAATTATTGGAAAAAGTCGATTTAGCTACAGAGATCAAGAAAATTGAGGAAGAATTGAAAGATGACAATTCAGCTAAACAAAAGAAACTCATCAATCGCAGTAAATTATTGAAGAGTTTGAGCCGTAACAATATTAAACCAGAGCACATGGTGCTAAAGGCTGTGCCAGTTATTCCACCAGATTTACGACCAATGGTCCCACTAGATGGCGGCCGTTTCGCGACCTCAGATTTAAACGATTTATATCGTCGTGTTATTTCTCGCAATAATCGTTTGCGCCGTTTATTGGATTTGAATGCACCAGAAGTTATTTGCCGTAATGAAAAGCGCATGTTGCAAGAAGCTGTTGATGCTTTGATTGATAATTCCGCTCGTCATAGCAAAACAACAACTGCTTCCACTGGCCAAAAGCGTAAATTAAAATCAATTGCTGATTATCTTAAGGGCAAACGCGGTCGTTTCCGCCAAAATTTACTCGGTAAACGAGTTGATTATTCTGGTCGTAGCGTTATCGTTATTGGTCCTGAATTGAAATTAGGTCAATGCGGTCTACCAAAGAAAATGGCTTTGGAATTATTTAAACCATTTATTATCAGCCAATTAATTAAACGTGAATACGTACATAATATTCGCAGCGCTAATCGTTTTATTGAGGCGGATCGTCCAGAAGTTTGGGATATTTTAGAAGAAACAGTGCGTGAGGCACACGTGTTATTGAACCGCGCTCCAACTTTGCATCGTCTTGGTATCCAAGCTTTCCAGCCTATCTTGGTTGAAGGCCGTGCCATTCAATTACATCCACTTGTTTGTTCTGCTTTCAACGCTGACTTTGATGGTGACCAAATGGCTGTACACGTTCCACTTACTGAACAAGCTAAGGCCGAAGCGCGCGATTTGATGTTATCTACCAAAAATTTATTGAAACCAGCAACAGGAAATCCAGTGGTAACTCCTTCTATGGATATGGTTTGGGGTGGTTACTATGTTACTTCTATTAACACTGAAAAAGCCGACCAAAAACCAAAAGCTTTCTCATCAGCTCAAGAGGCTAAGATTGCTTACGATTTACGAAAAATGACTTTGAGAGAACCAATGTTGGTTCGAGTTTCCAAAAAAGAATTTGGTTCCAAGGTTAAAAAAGATGAATTATTTAACACTACACTAGGTCGCATTTTGTTCAATGATTTATTACCAGATAAGTTGCCATACTATAATGAAGTAGTTGATAAGAAAAAAATGGGCGAAATTACAAAACTTTGTTTAGAGTATTATGGTTTCCAGGAAACTGCAGATATGCTTGATCGTATTAAATCATTTGGTTTCAAACAATTAACCAAATCCGGCTTCTCTTGGGGCTTAGGTGATTTACCAGATGTTATTGGTAAAAAGGAATTGATTGATAAAGGTAATAAGGAAATTGAAGAAATCAATGAACAATACGAAGAAGGTTTGCTCACTGGCGACGAACGCTATACTAAAGTTATCGAAGTTTGGACTCATATTAAAGATGAAGTCACAAAATTAAGTCAAAATATTTTGCCACCAGAAGGTCCAGTTTATTCTATGATTAACTCTGGCGCTCGTGGTTCATGGGGACAATTGACTCAGATGCTTGGTATGAAAGGTTTGGTGACCAACCCATCTGGTAGAATTTTCGAATTACCAGTTAAAGCCAACTTTAAAGAAGGCTTTTCAGTGCTAGAATATTACATTTCAACTCATGGTACTCGTAAAGGTTTGTCTGATACTGCTTTAAGAACTGCTAACGCTGGTTATTTAACTCGACGTTTGGTTGATGTAGCCCAAGACTTAGTTATTCTTGAAGAAGATTGCGGCGACACAGAAGGTCGCATCATGACTAAGGAAGAAAGCGAAAGCATGGGACAAAAATTGATTGATCGTGTTGTTGGTCGCTATGTAATTTCTGATGTCCTACATCCAAAAACAGGTAAGGTTGTTTTGAAGGCTGGTGAAATCATTACTGATGACATTGCGCGCGACTTAGCCAAATTAGATTTACTTGCTATGCATATTCGTTCAGCTCTAAGTTGTAAAATGAGTACTGGCATTTGTAAAAAATGCTACGGTTATGATTTGGCTTACAATAAACCGGTTGAACTTGGAACTGCTGTTGGTATCATTGCCGCTCAAAGTATTGGTGAACCTGGAACTCAGCTTACTATGAGAACCTTCCATACTGGTGGTGTAGCTGGATCTGATATTACTCAGGGTTTGCCTCGCGTTGAAGAAATTTTTGAAGCTCGTCCACCGAAGAAAAAAGCTTTAATTGCTGAAGTCGCTGGTTTAGTGGCGATTCAAGAGCAACAAAAAACAATCAAAGGACCTAAGGGCGAAATTTTGGCTCAAACATCTTTTGGTGAAAGGGTTTTAAAGATTGCCTACAATGATTCGGGTGAAGAAGAAGTTTATACTTTAAAAGACAGCTTTAAATTGAAAGTTAAGGAAAATGATTTAGTCGGTGAAAAGGAAACCCTTTTCGTTGATGAAGACAAGAATAAAGTTAAAGCTCGTCGCAACGGTCGCATTGTCCTCGCTGATGGTAAATTAAAGATTGTAAGTGATGTTGAAGCTGTTAAAGAATATATTATTCCAGCAGGTGTGGTGCTTTGGGTGCGTGATGGCGATATGGTTGAAAAAGGAGCTCAACTTACTGAAGGCAGTTTAGATTTAGCCCAATATTATAAGATTGCGGGGCGTGAAGCAGTTCAAGATTACATTCTTAAAGAAATTCAATACATTTATTCTTCTCAAGGTCAGAAGTTAAATGACAAACACGTAGAACTTATTGCGCGTCAAATGTTCTCTCGTGTTTACGTTCAAAATCCAGGCGATACATTCTTGCTTGAAGGTGAAGTTGTGGAACGAGCCGCTTTCAGCGAAGCCAACCAATTATTGGTTGAAGGTGCTAAACCAGCCGAAGGCGATGAAGTCTTCCTTGGTATTTCCAAAGTTTCTCTTTCAACACAAAGCTTCCTCTCGGCCGCTTCCTTCCAAGAAACAGCCAGAGTTCTTATCAATTCAGCTGTCACAGGTCGTATTGATCACCTCAGAGGTTTGAAGGAAAACGTTATTATCGGTCGTTTGATTCCTGCTGGAACGGGTTTTAGAGCTGTACCAGTTGAAGAGGAAGAAGAAACTGAAGGTGAAGGCATAGTCCCTCCAGAAGCAGAAGTTGTAGTTGATGAAAACGCAGCCGTCACCCCAGCTGAAGAAACAATCAGCGAGTAACAACAAAACAAATATGAAAAACGCGTTAGTTAAAAATCTCATAATTTTCGTATTAGTAATTTTCTTCATTGCTAGCATCTTCAGTTTGTACAATGTTTCAACTGAAAAAACAGTTGTCATTGGTATTGATAAAATGGTGGCAGAAATTCAGGCAGGGCAGTTAAAGAAAATTGACATTAAGGGCGATATTTTGGAATTAACACTTCAAGACGACAGTAAACAAGAAGTTTACAAAGAAACGGCCGAGCCTTTATCAACTTTATTAGCAAATTTAGGTGTCAAAAATGAAGATCTAAAAAAAGTAGCTATTGAAGTCAAGGCAGAAACAGGTTGGCAATTTTGGATGTCGACCATTTTACCTTTCCTAATTCCATTTGTTCTAATTGTTGGTTTTATTTGGTACATGATGCGACAAGTTCAAGGCGCGAATTCACGTGCCATGAGTTTTGGCCAAAGTCAGGCGCGCCAAGTTCAACAAAAAGGCAAACAACGTATTACTTTTAAAGATGTAGCTGGTGTTAAAGAAGCTAAAGAAGAATTGGGTGAAGTAGTTGAGTTCTTAAAAAATCCTAAAAAGTTTACTAGCCTTGGAGCAAAAATACCTAAAGGTGTTTTACTGATGGGCTCTCCTGGAACCGGTAAAACATTACTCGCCAAAGCCGTTGCTGGCGAAGCTGATGTACCATTCTTCTTAATTTCTGGTTCTGAATTTGTAGAAATGTTTGTGGGTGTTGGTGCTTCGCGTGTACGCGATTTATTTAAGCGTGCCAAAAAACAAGCTCCTTGCATTATTTTCATTGATGAAATTGATGCAGTGGGTCGTCAACGCGGTTCAGGGCTTGGTGGTTCGCATGATGAACGTGAACAAACATTAAATCAAATTCTTGTCGAAATGGATGGTTTTGATCCTAATGCTAATGTTATAGTTATTGCTGCTACCAACCGACCCGATGTTTTAGACCCAGCATTACTACGACCAGGTCGTTTTGACCGACAAGTAATAATTGAATTACCAGATATTAATGATCGCGAGGAAATATTAAAAGTACATGCTGTTCATAAACCACTAGATACAGGAGTTAATATTCGAGAAATTGCCGAACGAACCCCTGGCTTTTCTGGAGCTGATTTGGCAAATTTATTTAATGAGGCTGCTATTTTAACGGCCAGACGCAATAAGAAAAAAGTAGGACAAGAAGAATTACAACAAAGCGTGGAAAAAGTTTTGCTTGGACCGGAGCGAAAGAGTCATATGTTATCTGTTAAAGAAAAGAAAATAACAGCAGTTCATGAAGCTGGTCATGCAGTCGTGGCACACGTTTTGCCAAACGCTGATCCGGTTCATAAAGTTTCAATTATTTCTCGTGGACATGCTGCTGGTTATACTCTCAAACTGCCGATTGAAGATAAACATTTATACAAAAAATCTGAATATGTTGATGATTTAGCTGTTTTACTCGCTGGTCATGTGGCTGAAAAGATTTATTTTGGTGAGGTTACGACCGGCGCATCGAGTGATTTGACAGAAGCCACAAAAATAGCGCGCCGTTTGATTACTCAATATGGTATGAGCGAAAAATTGGCTCCACGTATTTATGGAGAAAAAGAAGAAATGGTTTTCCTGGGACGTGATATCAATGAAAAAAGAAATTATAGTGAAAAGGTAGCCGAAGAAATTGATCAAGAGATTGATGAGTTTATTTCTCGAGCAGTCACAACAGCCACAAGACTGATTAATGAAAATAAGAATAAAGTTGATGCTCTAGTCGCTGTATTAATGGACAAGGAAACGATTGAAAAAGATGATTTTGAAAAGTTGATGAAGGACAATCAAACAAGCAAACAAACAAACAATTAAACAAGAACGAAAAAAAGTAGGGAACAAAAATTTTTGTTCCCTACTTTTTTGTCCACAATATTTTCTTTTATATGCAAAATAATGATATAATATATTCAGATTGTCATGATGACACTGGTTGTTGTATTTTTGGAAGATGACTCGAAATAGTAATTCGTAAATTCATAATAAAAGCGTTATTCGTAAAAACAAAAAATATGATTCCTTATTATCGCCCTATTTTAAAGCGCGCCTGGAAGATTAGTTTGAAAAACAAATGGCTTTGGGTCCTAGGTTTTTTTGCTGCTTTTGTCGGTAATGGTAGTGTTTACGAAGCCTTGGTACGTAGTTTTAATAACATGTCTGAGGGGCGATCAATCTTTTTTACTTTACGGGAGTATGCCCAATCTGGTGTTATCAGCATGATTTCCTGGAGTAAATTGAAAATACTTTGGCAAACAGATGCCAGTGCTTTCGGTTTAAGTCTTTTTACCTTAGTTGTTGTCTTGGCTATTTTGGCCTTGATTATCAGTTTCGGAATTATTTGTCAGGCTGCTTTAATCCGTGGTTTTATTGATCATGATCAAAATAAAAAAACAACTGCTGGAAAATGTTTACGTGTTGGCATAGATCGTTTTTGGCCAGTGTTAGAATTGAACGTGATCACTAAAGTCATACTTCTAGGATTTCTTGTCATGATTGGTTATTTTGTTTCTTTGATAAGTTTACAAAACCCAATAAGTCAAAAAATACTTTACATAGTATCTTTTGTAGTTTTTATTGTTTTAGGAATAATAATTTACTTCCTCACTATTTACGGCGTCGCTTATGCTGTATTACGCAAAAGAACAGCATTCGAGGCTTTAGGACATGCTTGGCATTTATTCAAACGAAATGTAATTTTAAACTTGGAAATGGGTTTATTACTTTTTGTAATTAATATTTTGGTCGGTCTTGTCTTTATTATTGTTGCCTTTTTAATTTTAGCTCCAGTAGTTTTGGTCTACTTCATTTGTTTGCTTGCGGGAGCTAAAGTTGCTATGGTTTTAATGACTTTGCTTGCGATTATTATATTTACTGTTTTATTAGTTCTTGTTGGTAGTTGGTACGCTAGCTTTCAACTTGGCGCTTGGGCGGTGTTGTTCGAAGAACTTGAAGAAAATGGTGGTAAGTCAAAAATTCATCGCATTATTGAACACTTACGAAAGAAAACAAAGAAAACTCGCTCTAAATAGTTCCGTATCGCGGAACGTTAGAATACCTCCGGAAGTATTGGAGGGGCCAAAACAAAAACAAATCCCCCTTTTTCAAAAATAGAAATTGGGGGATTTGATTTAGATTTTTTGCAGTTTGTAGATTTCGCGAATTACATGCTGTCCTTCGCGGGCATATTCCCATTTACTGACAAATTTTAAGCGTGGTGGAAGTAGATTTATAAGATTGATTGAAATTAATTGTTCGTTGGTGTGTGGCGTAGCATCAAGTAAAAATTTGGGAACTATCATGACCACAACACCGCTTGGTTTTAACCACTCGGCAAATTTTTGCAAAGAGGTTTTATAAAGACGTATTAGGTTTTGGATATTTTTGTCGATTTCATCTTTCTTCTCGTGCCCTCGTAGTGCCGGTCCCAAATATGGTTCCGTGACAATGGTGTCCACGGCCATGCCGAGTTGTGCTTGTCTGGTAATGTCAGATTGAAAAACTGAATATTTAGATTTAAGACTGATTTCGGAAGCCAACCAATTTAAATTTTCCTTGGAGTCTTGAACTGCTTTGGGGCTAATATCGCTGCCCATAACATTGTATCCAAGAACTAAGCCCTGCTGCAAAATCGTTCCAGAGCCGCAAAAAGGGTCATAAATTAGGCCTTTAGGTGCAGGGTCGGATAAGTTTATCATTATTTGTGCAAGTTTAGGTGGAAGCATGCCAGAAAAGCTATCACGCGCTGGGCGGCCATAGTCAAGTTTAGATAATAATTCGAATGGTTGGACGCACAGTGTTCGGCCTATTGTATAGGTTGTTCCAGTTTTCATTAAAACTAATTCAGCGCCCCCATCTAGCAAATGATTTTTTTGAACTATGACGCTGCTTAGAGGGTTTTCTTGACTGGTGACAAAGCGAACTTTTAAGTCATTTTCCTTCATCAATTTTTTTGTTTCGAGGCCAAGCTTAGTCAGATTAAATTGAAAACCATGCAAGCTAAATCCAAAGTAGATTTTTTTGTCTGAAGTTGGAATTAAATCAACTAATTTTTCGGCTGAAATTTTTGGCAGTTCGGCAACTATCTGGCCAATTTTTATGGTTCCTCCAAGCTTTTTTATTAGATCATCAGTATCCAGTTCAATCTTTGTTTCTAGAATTAAAAAATCAAGACCCTTTTGTAGTAACTCAAAGGCTGTTTTTTGTTGATTTAACCGCGCCTCAATCTCGGAGATAGAGAGCTCAGCGTGACGGCCTAAAATAAAGAAATATTTCATAGAATCATTAAATTGATTAGCATTGACGTTTGGGTCAATTTCTGATAGGATAAAAGCATTACTTACACTATATGAATATAACAGAATTAGCAAGAAAACTAAAGCTCAACGCTCAGGAACTAAGAGAAAAGCTCCCAGCGCTCGGTTTTGATATTGGTTTAAAAGCCATTAAGGTTGATGACCAGCTGGCCAGTAAAATTATTCGCGCTTGGCGTGAATTCTCGGAACGCGAACGTCAAAAAGAGCAATATCTCAAATATTCTAAAAAGGATGAAGATACTGAGGGTGGCGAAGGTAATGCTCAACTGGAAATCCCGAGTGTTTTAACAGTTAAAGACTTTGCGGAATTATTAAAAAGACCAGTAACTTTTGTTATTTCTGAGCTGATTAAAAATGGTGTCATGACTTCCATGAACGAGCGTATTGATTATGATACAGCGGCCATTGTTGCAGCTGACATGGGTTATGAAACTAAAGAAATTTCTCCAGATGAAAAAGTTGAAGTTGACAAAGCCAAAAAAATTAAAGATGTTTTAGAAAAACAAATTGATAAAACTGTACGTGCACCAATTATTGTTGTTATGGGACATGTTGACCATGGCAAAACAAAGCTGTTAGATTCAATCCGTAATACTAATGTTATGGGTGGTGAAGCTGGAGGTATTACACAACATATTGGTGCTTATCAGGTTGAACGTCGCGGCCGCAAAATAACTTTTATCGATACTCCAGGTCACGAAGCTTTTACAGCCATGCGTTCTCGTGGTGCTAAAGTGGCTGACATTGCAATTCTTGTTGTGGCTGCAAACGAAGGCGTGAAACCACAAACAGTGGAATCAATAAAAATTGCACAATCAGCTGAAATTCCAGTTGTTGTTGCAGTTAATAAAATCGATTTGCCAGATGCTAATATTGAAAAAGTAAAACAAGAATTAGCTCAATATAATTTGCTAGCAGAAGAATGGGGCGGACAGGTTGCTTTTGTGCCAATCTCTGCAAAATTAAACCAAAACATTGATGAACTACTAGATACTGTTTTACTCACTGCAGACATGATTGCAGATAAAATCCAAGCCAATCCAGGGGGTGAATTCATTGGCAGTATTGTGGAATCACACGTCAGTAAAGGTGAGGGGCCAGTGGCAACTGTGCTTGTTAAAAATGGAACGCTCCACGTTGGTGATTATGTTACGATGGCGGGAGTTCTTTATGGCAAAATCAGAACCATGAAAAATCAATTGGGTGTAGCAGTTACTATTGCCGAGCCATCAATGCCAGCAGAAATTTTTGGTTTAAAAGTCGCGCCAAAAGTGGGCGATGTTTTGGAAGTTATTGATGATCCGCGCAAAGCTACACGCGCCAAGATTTACACCATGCAAAAACAAGATGAAACATTTTTGAATAAGAATGATTTGTCTGAAGAGAATAAAGAAAACTTAACAGAATTAAATATAGTTTTGCGAGCTGATGTGTTAGGTTCACAAGAAGCGATTATTGAATCATTAAAGAAAATGGAAGCTGAGGGAATTAGAATTAATTTTGTGGCCAAGGGTTTGGGTAATGTAAATGAAAGCGACGTTTCAACAGCTGAAGCAACCGGAGCGATGCTTTTGGGCTTTAATGTGTTGCCATCAACTAGCGCTAGCAATTTAGCCCGAGATAAAAAAATGGAAATTAAAATTTACAAAATTATTTACGAACTGATTGATGAAGTTAAGCGTAAATTAAATGAAATTATAAAACCAGAAACAGTGCGTACTGATTTAGGCAAAATGCAGGTGCTGATGCTTTTTAAAAAAGGTAATGATTGGCAGGTTCTAGGGGGGAAGGTAACGACCGGAAAAGTTGAACCAAGGTCGAAAGTAGCTGTTATTCGTGCAGGACAATTTTTGACCTCAGGTAAGATCACCGCGCTTCAAATTGGCAAGCAGGAAGTAACTGATGCTGTGAAAGGCCAAGAGTGTGGGATAAAGTTTGAAGGTCAGCCGATTATTGAAAAAGATGATGTTTTAGAGGTTTATAAAGAAACAGAAGTTAGAAAAATTGTTTAAAATTAGATAAAAAAACCGGAAAAACGGTAGGGACAGGTCGCGACCTGTCCCTACCGTTTTTTTTACCATTGACAAAAAGTGGTTTTTTTGATATAATTCAAAGTCCAGTTTGGACGCAAATAACCGAGAGGTGGATCATGACCTTGATTACCGGTACGTTGATTTTCGCGGTGATTGCTCTCATGGGCATGTTGTGTGCCTGCTTCTGGCTTATCAAGAAACTTCAGAAGCTCCTCGCCGAAGCCGGCAACGACCAGCTCACGGGCTTGTGGCTTCGTGCGAAGTTTCTGACCGCGGTCGAGGTGCTGTTCAACGCTGTGCGCGCGAAGAAGTTCGGCGTCAGCGATCTGCACCGTAGACGGAGTGATGAAGTGGTCGCGTCGAACGAGATGACTGTTCTGATCTTCGACATTGACCACTTCAAGAGGGTCAACGACACCTTCGGCCACCTGGTCGGAGATCAAGTGTTGCTTGTTCTGGCGAACATCCTGAAGGCGCAGTGCCGTGCTGGAGACCTCGTCTGCCGTTGGGGTGGCGAAGAGTTCCTGGTGGCACTCGCGACAGACACTCGTGGAGCGCAGTTTTTCTACCGTCGCGTGTCGATTGCCTTCCGCCATGCGACGAAGCAACTGATCGATCAAGAGGTCACCGTGACCTGTGGTGCGGTGCAGCTCGAAAGCCTAGCCCAGAGCTTCGACTCGCTGGTCGAGAGGGCGGACGCCTGTCTCTACGACGGTAAGCATGGGATGCGTGATTGTCTCGTCTACCAGTCGCCTGGTTCGGACATGAAGGTCCTCTATGACCCCATGGACAAGCCGACCTGAGCCAAGTCTCCCCTGGAGGCGGTGCTACGTGTAGCACCGCCTCTTTTCTTTGGGTTCAATGGGAGGACTCAATCTCTTGAGCGCTACGTTGACGAGAGTTATCCTGTTTGCTAAGATCTAAAGTCAGATTCGGACGGGAACTACTGAGGAGGAACCCATGAGGCCGCTAGGCTCTGATCACACAGCTATCGAAGCGCTACGTTTCCAGGCTGGATACGAACCGAAGAAGGATTTCATCGGCATGCGCCCGGACACGATGTGTAACTACCATTGTGTCAGCTGTCATCAGCGTGCGGGAAAGGGTGCTGTTTCGGGATACCGTTTAATTTTGGGTGCTTAGAAAGTTGTTTTCTCTGCTAAATTATGCTAAGAAACGAGTGTTTAACTAGTTAAATGACCTATTATGGCAAAA
>LBYP01000024.1 GCA_000996245.1 Parcubacteria group bacterium GW2011_GWA2_40_23
AACATCTAAACGGTAAATGTTCACTTCAAGTGAGTATTAAAAAACAGGCCAAATGGCCTGAAATACTTGGGATAAAAGCACCCAAAAGGTAACGGTAACCCCTCAGGGTTGGGATCTTCGTCTTCTGCTACAAGTTCGTCATGACCCACTAGCCAGGGCCTTGCTACCTGCCGTCGTCTCTCTCATAGGGACGGCGGTATTCTTTTATTTAAGAATACAGCAAACCTAGCGTGTCCTTATTCGTTATTCAAGATTCATTATTCATTTTTTTGTCTAATTTTAGCCAAACATATTGACAAAACTGTAAAACTGTGCTATAATTCTATGTCCTGAAGTGATCGATAAACCATCTTGGGGTGCCCTGTGCACGAGCACTTGATCCTCTTCTCGGTGACGCTGTTCGAGACCTCGGTCATCGGCCACATCCTGTTCTGGGGATTGCTCGTAATCCTCGTCGGCTACGGGTTCGAAAGTTTCGGATCCGTGGTGCAGCCTGGGGCGGTGCTCTCCTCCTGGCGGTGCTTTTCATGTTCGCGACCTGGCTGGTGACGGATCTGGTGTTGTGGATCGCCCAAGGGATCACGCACTGGTTCGTCGCCGACGCCCGTTGGACCTTGGTCCTGGGCGTCATCCTCTACGGACTGGCCTTCGCCGTCCTGGTGGACCTCAGAAAGAAGCATGCGTGCTGAGTCTGACGTTCACCACGTGCTACTCAAACCGCCGTCTCTC
Organism: Parcubacteria group bacterium GW2011_GWA2_40_23; assembly: GCA_000996245.1. Classification (GTDB taxonomy): domain Bacteria; phylum Patescibacteriota; class Patescibacteriia; order UBA11705; family JABHMO01; genus GWC2-39-14. Next base: position 730 of record LBYP01000024.1, read on the forward strand.
TCATAGGGACGACGGTATTTTTTGTCTAAGTTATCCCCTTAGTAAAAAAGTTCTTACGTTTATATGTTCTTTCGTTCTTTTGTGTAGTGTTTAACAGCCATCTTTACCCTCTTAATTTCCGTCTACACAATATTAGTTGGCAGATTATTTACATCATAGAGTTTTCCTTGTTTTGGCGCTTCGTCGAGAATAATGTAGTTGATCAATGAAATTTCACGTCCACGAATAATTTCTTCAAAAATATGGCCACAAAAGATCGGCCCTGTTTTTATTTTAGCATCAGGAATTTCGGATTTTATTAATCGTGCATAAACATCAGCTAGTGTTTTATCTGTTGAGAGAATAATTTTTCCGGGGAGAGCTACTTGTCCTGGCCAATACGGATCATCAAGTTCGCGTGCTAGTAGTTGAACTTTTAAAACACCATTATCCTCAAATAAGGGAATCGCCAAATAAGTTGGTGTTACAATTAGTCGAGCGATAGCAGTAAAAATTGCTTGAGGTAAGGGACCCGGCTCAAATTTATTAAGAAAGTTGACAAGTGTTGCTTGTTCTTCAGTTGTTAATTCATCTTGGTTAGACATATTTGGTAATGTTATTGTTTTCTGTTATTCATATCTTAAGCGTCATTGCGAGGGCACTCTGGGTAGCCCGAAGCAATCTCCAATATCTAAACTATTTTGCACTGCTATCGCGTGCTAAAAATATTACAGCCCCCACAAATCCCATCAACATCAACCCCGAATAAAAACTCCACCAATAATGATCAACCAGCATTAGCAATACAAGCGAGACAAGTGGTAAGTGAGATAAGTTAAATAAGTCGATTTGCCATTTGTTTCTTCGAGCAAAGTAAATGCAAAGTCCGATAATATATAGAAAGGGAATGATGCCAATCTCTGCCACAATCAATAAAAAAGTATTATGCATCGGTTGATAATCCCAACTTTCTAAATTTGGTTTTACTTTTTGCAGATCAAGTGCGTAGTTACCTATCCCTGTGCCGAAAAAAAGATTCGACTTCATGACTTGCGCCCATTCCCCATATTGAGAAACGCGTTCGCTGTATGATCGTTGCTCAACTGCGTTCGCATTTGTCACTCGATTAAAAACAAGAGCAGGATAACTTACGGTAAAGAAAACAAGCACAGCTAATGCCACGATTGCAAGTCGACTAATCTTTTTGTTGGGTTCATTATCCCGACGCGTGAAAAAAAGTGCCAGAGTAAAAATAATTATGGCGCAAAGTATGGCGGCTTTAGAAAGTGTTGTTAGAAGTCCGAGAAAAATAATAACGAAAGATAAATTTAAGTTTCGCTTACTGGTTTTGATTTCATCACGCAAGCTTAGAAAAAGTATCAGAATTAAGGCCACGACTAAAAATCCGGCTAGAATGTTTGGATGGGGCAGTCCACCGAAACTTCGAAGCCAACGCCCGGCGTTCGTCAAAACTACTGGCGTGCCAAGGACGTTTGGATCTTGGCTAGCCATTCCGAGCCACTTATTTGCAACAACTTTTTGTGCCGTGAATTGCTGTAAAGCCAAAACACTTTGGATAAGTGCACTATAAATAAAGACCCAAGACAGTCTTTTAAAGTCAGGTTTAATAATTAACAAAAGAAAAAAGAAACAAAAAGCTAAAATGATTTGAGTTGCTTTGTAAAAAGATAATTCATGACTTGTTGCTAGCAAAATGTTGATTCCCAGAGAAATTAGCCCGATTATAAGCAGAATCATTCGTAACTTTGATTTGTGGAAAGAGATTTTTAGTTTTTCAGACTTAAATTTCATGAGTATAAAGACTAGACCGAGAACAATTGTGAGGCCAAGCAAGAGTTCTGTTGCATAAATCGAGAGACGTCCATACTCAAAAGGCTGAACCTTGATCAAAAACTCTTGATAAATAAAGCGAGTTTGTAGTGGTAGTAAAAAAACAAAAAGATAAAGTAAATATTCAAGAATTTTTTTTAGTTTTAACATATAATTTTATTATAATTTTCAGTCCATTGTTTTTGAATTTCTTGTCGTGTGTCTTTGTCATGGAATTTTAGTAGAGTATCAGTCAGAATAACATCAGTGTTTGAGGTTTGAGAAAGCTCGACTAGTTTTGACGGCATGATTTTTAGCTGAGTACGCTTAACCCAGTGTTCAAAATAATCACCGAGACGAGTCGAAAGAAGTTTTTCGAGCAGGAAGCTCAAACGAAAATTGCTTTTAATCGTCCAACGGGAATTTGTTACGGTCGTAGAGTAGTTGGGGAGAAATTCGTTGAGCCAAGTATTTGCATCAGCAAATTTCTGGACAAGATTATTGCGATCGTAGATTGGTAAAAATTGCTTGAGCCAATAAACGAAATGAATGTCGTTACTATAAGCAATCTTTTGGAGACAAGGATCTGATTCTGAAACAAAGAAGCTGAGGCACAGCCGGTTTTTTTGCGTATTACTAGTCGGTCTGCGACGGAGGAGCGCCATTAACCCTGCGCAAAAAAACCGGCAAGTCCACAAACGATTTTTGTGGCTAATGATAGCAAAGTCAATGTCAGATTCCGGGCGGCTATTTTGATAAGACAGGGAATTGCAGACAAAAACCGTCTGGACAAAGGGTAGGTGTTTCAAAATTCGTGCGTAATTGAGGGCTATCCGCATCTTTGCTTGGGCCAGTAGGTAGTGTTCTTTGCGAGATTTAATGATTTCGGCTCGTCCTGGCAAAAAATAAAAACCCTGATCAAATGTTAGGGTTTTTAAAGTAGCTAAATTTTTTAGTGCTGCGATGATTTCTTTAGTGCTTTCACCTTTTGCTGTGTAAAGATTGCGATAGACCTCCCAATTCGTCAGCGGAAAATTAAAAAGATCAAAGTAGCAAACTGTTTTTAGAATTTTTTGTTCTAAAACAGAGTAAGTCATAAAAGTTTAGTTTTGAGTTTCAACATTAAGTGCTGTGGCTGGTTCGGGCGATATTTTTTGTGCTGGATTTTCAGCCACTGGAATTTTTTTAACTGATTCTTGCACCACAATTTTCTCCGTTGTGATGGAAACAATTTGCTCGGACGAGATTAAGAGGTCATCAGAAAAAACAAGAAGTTTATTTGTGTTAACGTTTATTTGTTTTAGACTTAGGGTCTCTGTCTCGAGTGTAAAATCATTTACATATCCCAAGAGAATACCGCTTTCAGTTTTTACAGGTAGATTCTTTAGTTGTTTGAAGTCAATTAACATATAGGTTTATTTTTTTGAAATAACTTCGCCTTCAATTATAGCTGGCTGGGCTTGTCCAGCACCCGAATTAGGTGAGTGGTGCTGGGCTTGTCCAGCACCCGAATTAGGTGAGTGGTGCTGGGTTTGTCCAGAACCAGAATCTGATGATTGGTGTGAGGTGTTTGTTTTCTTCAACATGATTTTTTGTTGAACTATGGTCAGCACTGTTGTTAGTAACCAATATAGAGTTAAGCCGCCAGGTAGTTTAGCCCCAATAATAACCGTGAAAACAGGCATGAAATAAAGCATGGTTTTGTTCATGCTGGCCATGGCGCCTTCATCTTTGCTGCCGGGAACACCCTTCTTGGGTTGTTTGGTGGAAAGCATTTTGGTTTGGAAAAATTGTGACAAACCGGCGAGTACAGCTAAAACCAAACTTGGCGCTGCTAAATCCATAATACCAAATGTCATGGGGTTGATTTGTCCGGGATTGTGTATGAACGGATAAATTCCTTCAAGTTGTGCTGAAGTTAAACCAATGCGGAACGCCTGATAAACAGCAATTAAAAATGGGAATTGAATCAAAACCGGCAAACAAGACGAGAGTGGATTAACCTTTTGTTCCTTATAAAGCTTCATGGTCTCACTGGCCATCTTCTCTTTGTTCCCTGCAAATTCTTTCTTTAAAGCATCCATCTTCGGTTGTAGATCTTGTAAAGCTTTTTGTGAGCGCAAACTTTGGAAACTGAAAGGAGTTAAAATCAATTTAATGATAATGGTTAGTGCAATAATAGCCACGCCGATATCATTCCCAGGAAGAACATTATACAAGAAGACTAATAAGTTTAGAATTGGTTCGTAAAAAATTGTATTGAAAAGTGCTATCATAGGAAGCAAAGTTAATTAATAAGAAATGACAAAAGAATAAAGAGAAATTATTCAGCGCTCTCTACTGCTTCTGTTGGTTTTTCTAGCTCACCAGATTCAATTTCTTCTTCTGTAATTTCTTTGCCAGTTTCTTTTTCAATAATATTTAATTTCCAACCAGTTAATTTGCTAGCCAAGCGAACATTTTGTCCAGCGCGACCAATAGTTAGAGACAATTGATCAGCTGGTACCGTGACGATGGCTGATTTATCTTCTTCATTTAATTCTACGTTTACTATTTTTGCAGGCAAAAGAGAATTACCAATATATCTGATTGGATTCTCATTGTATTCAATAACATCAATTTTTTCCCCATTAAGTTCATTGATAATAGTTTGAATACGAGCTCCGCGTTGGCCAATGCAGGAACCAATTGGGTCGATACTGGTGTCATCAGTTGAAACAGATATTTTGCTACGGGCGCCAGCTTCACGGGCAATGTCTTTAATCACGATGGTGCCATTAGCAATTTCTGGAATTTCTAAAACAAATAAGCGTCTAACGATTTCAGGGTGTTTGCGTGAAACAATAATTTCAGAACCGCGAGTTGTGAGTGAAACACTAACAATGTAAACTTTAATGCGGTCACCAATTTTATAGCGTTCGCGACGTATTTGTTCTGTTGGTGGTAAAACAGCTGTTGTTTTTTCAATTTCAACAATAATATTTGGCCCTTCAATTTTTTGAACTAGACCAGTTAAGATTTCACCTTCTTTATCTTTATAATCTTGATAAATAACATTGCGTTCAGCTTCTTTTAGACGTTGGATGATAACTTGTTTGGCGGTTTGGGCGGCCATGCGACCAAAAGAGCCGGGGATTTCTAATTCAGTTTTTACAAATTCACCCAATTTATTTTTTTTGTTGAGTTCTTTGGCATCTTTTAGTTGAATCATGGTGCGTGGGTTGAAGCGGCGTTTTTCATCATCATCTTCTGGTTCTTCCTCGCCTCGTTTGTCAGCTAAGTCTTCGCGTTGGTGCTTTAATTCTTCAGCTGTAATTTCGCCGCTAGCTAAGGCTTCGCGAATGGCTTCACGTTCAGCTTTAACGCGTTCCATTTCAGCTAATTCTTCGGCAGAAAGATCCTCTACAATTTCTTTCACATCGTAGATTTTGGTTTCCCCGGTTTCTAACTCAAACTCAGCTTGGACGTTTTGCATTTTATCGCCAAAGTCCTTACGGTAGGCAGCCGCTAAAGCTGAATTAATAGTTTCAATAACTGATTCTTCGGAAATCCCTTTTTCAGCGCAGATTTGTTTGATAATGACTTTAATTTGAGCATCCATATAGATTTGAGATTGTAACCAGTGCCTAGTAATGTGTTTAAACTTGTTACACGTTACTCGTTACACGTTACTTATTTACTTATTTATAAAAAAGTGCCAGTTTATTATTTAAACTAGCATCACATATAAGATAGCATAAAGTTATGAAAATGTCTAATTTAAAGTGTTGGCTGACCAGTTTATTTGCCAGATGCTTTTTAGGGACATTACGATCGCGCGATCTTCGATTAACACAGCGGCGTAGGGTGAATTAAAGCTGATTAGCAATACTTTATTCCCAAAGATATTAATTTCAGTATCTAGTTCAATATTAGAAATGAATCTGGTTTCTCGTAGTTGAGCTTTGTCTTGAGCTTTGAGTTTTCGACCCTTGGGGCCATCTTTAGCTAAACAATAAAACATTAACTTTTTTTTGATGCGTAAATCGAGCATATTTAACAAGCGTTCTTCTGATAGTGCAGTAAACATTTTTTCATAATCAGAGTAACCGTAGATGGTTTCACCTGAATTCATCATGTTTTCATAAGCCAGAAAAATACCGTCTTGGCCTTCGTAGTATTTTACCTTGGGTTTATTTTCTGGAAGGTTGTAGATACTAACCAGCTCTGGAATAATCGTTTTCATCTTTTTAAGTCGTTCACGCAGATTGTGCAAAAGGTGATTAGGATTTTCAGCTACAAGGAAGAGGCGAGTCCCCTGATGTAATTCTGTGACAAGACCACTCTGCTTTAATTCTTCAAGAAAATTATAAATGCTAGTTCTTTTTACTCCAGATTTCTGTGCTAGATCCTGAACTGTAGCTTTACCCATCTCTAAACAAGCCAAATATACCCTGGCTTGCTTTTCTTCAATGCCTAATTGTTTTAGTTGAGTGAGTAATTCTAACATGTCGTAGTGATAATTGTGGATGATTTTTATTATAATGTCTATCTATTAGACAATAACACATTAATAATTTTATGTAAAATATCAATAAAAATAAAGTGATTTTTTATGTTTTTATTTTTATTATAAATTTCTGTCTTAAATCTTGACAAAATAAAGAAAAATATATATAATATTTAGTTCTTAGGTTAAGAACAATGGTCTTTGACAATAAAAGAGCCAGAGTCCAAGGCTTACAATTTTGGACAGGAGGGCAGGATGGGATTCATTTTCGTGCCACCACCGGGAAGATCGTTTGGGAAGGACTTTGCTGATGCTGTTTCGGATACTTCGAGATCGTATTACTTCGGTTCAAATTCTAGTGATTCATCTGGAGAAGATGTTGGCCCAGTTGGAGTCTTAATTAGCTTTGCTTTTGTGGGTGCTTGCCTCGGAGTAACCTTGATTCTTCTTTTTGCTTTGTGGGAGGTCTGGGAAACAGTTCTTTTGTATACCACAGGAATTACGTTTGTCATTAGTTTCCCGATTACAGTTTCACTATATTGGCCGGGGTTTACCTACGAAGCATGGAAGGTACGTAAACATCTTTGGAGAAAACGGTTGATTATTATCTTTATTGATATCCCAACTTTCGTAGTCGTCGCAGAATTCGCGTTTGTTGCTGGTGCTGTCGTGTTTGGTTTTGTTTCTTACTGCGTCCTATTCTTTATCGCACCTTTTACTGGCTGGTCTGTCGAATATGCTCTTTCGGTTCTTGTTTTAACTACGAAGTATTTTGCTTTCTTGATTAGCTTGGGTGCGGTTATTTGGCGGTATTTTGCTGAATTTTCTTGACGGAAAGTCTCATGATCTTAAACGGGGGAAGCGCAAAAAACTTTGGGAGATACGAAAATGACGAATTCAACAAGTCCATTTTCTCCTGCCGTGACGGTGGCGGTCCCAGCCATGCATAAAACCTTTATGGTTTCTGAATGTTTCAGTGCAAGGAATCCAGACCTTTGTTTTTTTCAAAGATATCATCACTTTGCTCGTGATTTTGGACGCATGATTGTTTTGCCACGTGATAATACTACACTGGCTTATCGGGATTTGACTCGACTTGATGCTTGGCCTTTGCCTATTCGTTGTGGATTAAAAGATGAGCCACTGGACTTCCGGAGCACGCTTAGTTCACCTGAACCGAAGCTTGAGTGTACTTTGGCTGAACTTTACTCTCTTTTACTGTTGCAGGGGAACGGAAGCGAGGGGGCTTTGTTAGTAGATGGCTGCTGAAACGTGTTTCATATCCGTTGTGAATATAAGACTCTGTGTGTAGTCGCAGTTCGATGGAAAAAGTATTATGGCTGGGAGATTGACTCAGACTGGTTTGTCAGTCATTTGATGATAGATGGTGATGAGAAAGTTCGCTTTTTTATGCGTGTACTTTGAGTCTTATTCGTGGTACTTTGCGTTAGCTCCGCTTCTCGACATCGAGGGGTGGAGTGTTTTTATTACAAAATACGCTAAAATTAGACAAACACCTAGGCTTGCAAAATTGATTTTTTCGTGGTAATATAATCTCGATTTAACAAATAATGGTTGTTCTACGCACTAGGCCATTAATTCTCGTCTCGAGAATTATAGAATAACCACACAATGTAACTATGCAGAAACATTACGAGTTAACCTACATTGTTTCTATCAAGTACTTGGAAGCAGAATTGCAACAAGTGATGGAGCAAATCGCAGGTTTAATCAAAGAGTTCGGTGGCGCAGTCACTTTGGAACAAATTTTGGGTAAGCAACGTTTATGCTTTCCCATCAAATTAACTCACCAGGGCACTTACGTGGTCGTGGAATTTGACATGGAAGCTGAAAACATCAAGAAATTTGATGATCTTTTAAAGCTTAAGCCAGAAGTTTTACGACATTTGATGATTATCAAGCGTGTCCGCACAGCAGACGAAATTAAGCGTGAAAAAGAATTACAAGAAAAATTACGTCAAGAAAAAGAAGATGAGCTTAAGGAAATGGAACAATCTGGTAAAGATCGTTACAAAAAAGATGGTGTTCGCAAAACTGCTCGTCGTCCAGTAGAAAAAGCTCCAGAGGTTAAAGTGGAAAAAGCACCAGAAGTTGCTCCAACAGAAATTAAGGTTGAAGCTAAGAAAAAAGCTGAAAAGGTTTCCATGGATGACATCGATAAAAAGATCGATGAAATTTTAACAGAAGAAATTTTGTAATCATCTAAATAATTAAATTACAATTCTATGGATTTAAATAAAGCGATGATTATTGGACGCTTAACAGCCGATCCAGAAACTCGAACTACTCCACAAGGTACTTCTGTCTCTGCTTTTAGCTTGGCTACAAACTTTGTTTGGAATGATGCCAGCGGTCAGAAGCAGGATAAAGTTGAATTTCATAACATTGTTGCTTGGAGAAAATTAGCAGAAATTTGCGCTCAATATTTGAAAAAGGGCAGCAAAATTTATGTTGAAGGTCGCTTACAAACTCGTAGTTGGGATGGCCAAGACGGTGTAAAGCGTTATAGAACAGAAATTATCGCTGATAACATGATCATGTTAGATCGTGCTGGCGGTGCTGGTTCACCTGCTCCTGCAAGTAACAACAATTCTTTTATCAAGGATGCTCAAAATACAGAACTACCAACTATTGAGCAAGAAGTTGAGGAAGAAGAAATAAAAGTGGAAAATATTCCATTCTAATAAAATCAGGGTTATGGATTATGGGGTAAGGGGTAAGCCCAGCGCTATGACGACGACGTCAAGTGCGTGGTAAACAAAGCCCTTTTCCCTTATACCTTTCCCCTAACTACTAATATGAATAATGCTAAAAAAGATAGACGCTGCTATTTCTGCGTCAATGGTGTCAAAGACGTAGATTTTAAAGACGCGCAATTACTCCGCAAGTTCTTGTCTTCATACGCGAAGATTTTACCAAAGAAAAGAACTGGTACTTGCAGCACTCATCAACGCAAATTGATTGTAGCCATTAAACGCGCTAGAATCATGGCCATACTTCCGTTTGTAAACAGATAATCTGAATAAAAAATCCGCTTGAATAAAGCGGGTTTTTGTTTTTCCAATGCGCGAAGCGTCATTGCGAGTAAGTCTCAAAAAAAACACGAAGCAATCTCCCATATCTAAAACGATAAGCTAAGCCAGCTGACCTTAATAGCAGTTCATAATCGTTAGGATTCAGGTGATTGCTTCGGGCTGCCAAGAGTGCCCTCGCAATGACGTTTAGGAATTAGTCATTGACGAACTGAGGTTGTTTTGTTATCATAAATTATTCCTCTGTTGTGCCTAAACTACTTTGAGGCAACTCATGGAACCAAAAATTAGACTCCGCCGTAGTTTCTCAGGTGTCTACTTCGCTGGTGCGGCTTTGCTGGCACTGGTTATCTTGGCACTAGTTTTCGCCTTGAAGATCCCAATGTACGGTGAAGGTGAGGGAAAATCAAAGAATCTTGTCCCGCCCGACGCGATGGAGTGGATCGTCTCAGACGAGATCGTTCAACTGACTTGCCCCTACGAATCGCGTGACTGCTTCATCGTGCTTCTGCAGTCGTTGGCGATCAACTACAGTATTGTGAACGTGTCGTACGATCCGGCCATGCACCGGATTACCTGGACCAAACAGGCCACGGTCTTCGTCCGCAAGAAGGTGTGAACAAAAACCCCCCGTAGCTCGAAAGCTGCGAGGGGTGATTTTTTATCCGATTTGCGAGCCACGCAAGTACAAAATGTTTTTACGTGGCGTGGCAATCTCTTAATCATCTCCTCAGGAAACAACCTAAGAGATTGCTTCCCTGTACCACAGACTTTACCGTCTGGGTGCAGGGTAAACGCCTTGTCATTAAGTTTATCTCAAGGTCGCGGGCTCGCAAAACGATGATATTACTCCGCGTTCTTCTTCGCTATCTCATGTTTCTCAATAATCTCTTTTCTAATTTTCTCTACTAGTTTTGGATTCTCACGTAAATACTGCTTAGCAGTTTCGCGACCAACACCAAGTTTTTCTTCGCCGTATAAATAAGAGTTACCAGATTTTTTAACAATACCAGTTTCAACCCCTAGGTCCACTAAATCCCCAGTGACAGAGATTCCTTCATTGTACATGATATCAAATTCACAAGATTGAAAAGGTGGAGCAACTTTATTTTTAACAATTTTTACTTTAACACGATTTCCAATTGTTTGTTCACCTTTTTTAATTTGCGCAGCGCGGCGAACTTCAATTCTGACGGAACTGTAAAACTTTAAAGCTGTACCGCCAGTTGTTGTTTCTGGATTACCAAAGAAAACACCAATCTTTTGACGTGTTTGGTTGATAAAGATTAAAGTTGTTTTTGTTTTGCCGATGATAGCAGCTAGTTTTCTCAAAGCCTGACTCATCAAACGAGCTTGCAAACCCATGTGTTGATCGCCCATCTCACCTTCAATTTCAGCTCGTGGAGTTAAAGCCGCGACTGAGTCGACGACAATCAAATCAATACCATTGGAACGAACTAAGGTTTCAACGATTTCTAACGCTTGCTCACCAGTATCTGGTTGAGAAATAAGCATTTGATTAATGTCGATGCCAATTTTTTTAGCATAATCTGGGTCGAGTGCATGTTCAGCATCAATAAAAGCAGCAATGCCTCCATGTTTCTGAACTTCTGCGACCACATGTTGGGCGAGAGTTGTTTTACCAGAAGATTCTGGTCCAAAGACTTCGATAATACGCCCACGTGGTACACCGCCAACGCCCAAGGCTAGATCTAAAGAAATACAACCAGTAGAAATTGCTTCTACATTCATGGTTGTTGATTCACCGAGACGCATAATGGAGCCTTCACCATATTTTTCTTTAATTTGTTGAATGGCATCATTGGCAGCTGACTCACGGACTGTACTTGTTTCATTTTTTTCACTTGTTTTTGTCATATTTGATCTTCAAAAAAATAAGCATGGCAATTTTTTGAAGAATTATTACTTTTTACTTGTTATGGTGCTAGCTCTTCTTCCTTTACTATAACTTGGCGATAAATAATTTGTTCTTTGCTGTGTTTCTTCTGTGCTGATATTTTAATGATATTTAGATTGTTTTGCAAATCAAGGGTGATTTTAAAGTTGCCGTCTAGGTCAGTCAAAATTGCTTGATTATTGATTTTAACATTAACTTCTTTTTGCGTTTTGCCAATTACTTCAACTTGTCGTTCTGTTGTGATGAAGTTCTCACTGGGTGAAATTATGTCTAACGGCGGCGCCGAAATAATTCTATTAACACTCCAGCCGAGATAGTAAATAACTGCGGCTAAAACGATAAAGACAATTACATATTTGATAAAACGTGGGTTGAGAAAAAAGTTAACTATTTTATGCCACCATTTAACCTCTAAAATGTTTTTAGCTTTTTGGGTTTTTTGATAAAGCAATTCCTCCTTGTTAAAAGTTTCAATCACCATGTGTGGATTAAGTTTTAGAAGTTCAGCGTAGCGTTTTAAAATATTTTTAGAATAAACATCAGCCGGCAAAGCACGATAATTATTCTTTTCAAAAAGTTTGATGTAACGAACATTGATGTTGATGAGACGCGCGGCTTTGTCTTGAGATAAGCCAAGTGATTGTCGGTGGGCCGTGAGTTTTTCTCCCAGAGTTTGAATGCTGCTAATTTTTTTAGAAAAAAAACTGTTCATAATTACTTAGTATATCTCATCTGAGCTATGATTAATTGATTTACTTGATTGATTAGCCCCGCCTGCAGGTTTTTTTCCGCCCTCATTAATTTCATTTTTCTTCGAGAGATTATCGTTTATTGATTCGTCGCGACTTTCGTCCTCTGTCATGGCTTCTTCGAGTTCATCTGAGCTATGATTAATTGATTTTTGTGATTCTTTTGAAGCTTCAGAATCTATTTCAAAAGGCTCTTCTTCAGGTTCATCTGTATTGTTTACTTGATTACTTGTTTGATTTTCTTCTTCGTCATCATCAGAAATATCTTCTTCTGGTTCTTTGTCAGACATGTTAGATTCTTCGCCAAAAGTGTTATCTTCAAGTTCTTCTGCGGAATCATCTTCAACCATTGAAGACGAGGAGCCGAGGAGTGCGCTTGTTTTGTCAACCAAAATTTCACGTGATTTAGCTCCGTCACCAGGTCCAATAACACCGGCTTCTTCGAGCAAATCCATTAAGCGAGCTGCGCGAGCATAACCGATACGTAAGCGTCTTTGTAAATAAGAGGTGGAAGCTTTTCCGGCCATTAAAATAGTTTGTTTGGCTTCATCAAAAAGTTCATCATCATCTCCACCTGCATTATATTCGAAGCTGGAATTACCACCCGTCTTTGGTTTCTCGGTAATTTCATCAATGTATTCTGGTTCATCAGTTTCTTTCTTTAAATAGTCAACTACATTTTTAATTTCTTCGTCAGATAAAAATGCGCCTTGCATGCGACGTGGTTTAGGTGTGTTTTGCGACATGTAAAGCATATCACCCTTGCCTACAAGTTTTTCTGCGCCAGAAGAATCTAAAATTGTGCGTGAGTCCATAAGCGAAGCCACGCTAAAAGCAATACGGCAAGGAATATTGGCTTTAATTAAACCGGTGATGACATCAACAGAAGGTCTTTGTGTGGCGACAATTAGGTGGATACCAACAGCACGAGCCATTTGAACAAGACGGACTATGCAACCTTCAACTTCGGCTGCTGCTGCGACCATTAAATCTGCTAACTCATCGATAATAATAACAATGTAGGGCATTTTTTCTTTGGCCGCATAATTATAACTTTCGATATTTCGTTTTTTATATTTAGCCAGTTCATCAAAACGTCTATCCATTTCTCCCATGGCCCAACGAAGTGCATTAACGGTTTTTGTAACATCAGTAATAACAGGTACTAATAAATGTGGAATGCCATTGTAGACGGGGAATTCAACACGCTTTGGATCAACCAGAATCAAGCGGAGAGTGTCAGTGTTATTCTGATAAAGTAAACTAACAATGATTGAGTTTAAACAAACGCTTTTACCAGATCCAGTCGCACCGGCAACTAACAAGTGCGGCATACTCGCAATGTTAGCAGTCCAAACTTTGCCGCTCACGTCTTTGCCGAGGGGTATTTCTAAATTTGATTTACGATGAATGAAAGCATCTGACTCAAGAGTTTCGCGCATGCGGACTATGGCTGGTTTTGTATTTGGTACTTCAATACCGACTAAAGATTTGCCGGGGATTGGGGCTTCTATTCTAACTGGGTGAGCGGCCAAGGCCAAAGCTAAATCATTATTCAAGGCCGTGATTCTCGAAAGTTTTACGCCTTCGGCTGGAGCAAAGGTATATTGAGTAACCGTTGGTCCAACTTGAACTTCTCCCATTTCGACATTGATATTGAAATTAGCTAAAGTGCGTTGAATTTTTTCTTTACCAACTTTAATGTCGCCACTTGTTGGTTTGGTTCGTTTGTTATCGAGTAATGATAAAGGTAAATCTATTTTCTTCTTTGGAGCGCTACGTACTGGTGTACCCTTGGTGTTTTGAGCTAGTAATTCTTTGGAAGTATTTCTAACAGGTTCCATTTGTACATCTTTATCGTTGTCCATTTTTTCTTCACGTTCTTCTTGTTCGTTTTTTTCTTCTTCAACTTCCTCGATCTCTTCGATTGTGTCGTCACTAATTTCGCGTCGTTTAAAAACAGGGCTGAAAAGTTTAAAGATATTTGTTTTTTCTAATATGGATTCAATGCTGGTATTGAACATGAGCAGGATAGAAGCAAATAATATTGCAATAAAAATTATAAGTGATGCCCAAAAACCTAAGTAAAGGGATAAGGGATGAACAATAATAAAGCCCAAGGCTCCGCCACCAAGACCACTTAAAGTCATTCGTAATGTTTGAACTTGGGGTGCGGCTAATTGAAGTAATGAGTGGCTACTTAAAATTAATAAACCAATGCCAACATAATTGGGCCAATTAATTTTATAGGCTTGTGGACGCGCGAGTACGTAGCCAAGGCCTAATAAAATTATGGGAAATAAAAAGCGGCCCCAACCAAAGGCCACACCCAGACCGAAATCAACATAGACGCCGGCAATGCTAGCTAGGTTTAAAAAACCAAGAACGCAAATTATCGCGAGAGCAAATAATGAAACAATTAAAATACCGCGTTTGGTTTCTGGGCTTAAGCGATAATATTCAACCTCTTCATAGCGGTGTCTTTTTTTTCTTCCCATTTTGTTTTTATTTGGCACGGGAATATCAAGATTTGCCCGTGCGCATTATTTGTCTTAAGTAAGCTTATTTTAGCATACTTTTGGTGAAAGTGAAATTGGAGGTTACTAATTACTAATATTATTACGAATTTACTAATAGTTACAAATAATTAGTTACGATTCGTAAATTCGTATCTGATTCGTAATTAGTAATAACGAAAAAGCAGTAGAATCCACACGGGACGCTACCGCTCTCCTTTGGGGGTGTACCCCCCAAAAGAGCAGACAAGTTACTTTCGGGCTTATTAATGTAAAGAACAAAGAAACCCGGGAGAGAGGAGAGAGATCTCTCTTGTCTACTCATTTGGAAGGAACAGGTAATTGGCAGAAAAATGACGAGGCTGGGCGTGCAGGCGATTTTAATAAAATATATATAAATACCTAGCCTTGCCTCATCAATTTCCTAACAATTATCTTTAAGGTGATGAAGAGGGGTGCACCAAGCATAATGGGCAAATATAAATTTGTTTATTCCCGTGTGCTTAATGTTGTTGATGGTAGATTAAGCCAATGCCAAGCATGGCCAAGGCATGAGCTAATTCTCTCTCCTCTACATCACTTTAGAGATAATCGTGTTTGATTTTATTGAACATAGTAGTATAGCACAAAACAGAATAAATGTCAATAGTAGGCAACGTAAAGCTAGTAAATTGTTTAAATTTAGCTAAAATAAGCGTCTGTTTCGATGGACAGAAAACATATCCAGAATTGATAAGTGCAGGCGCGCGTTTACAGGGGTGTTGTTATATGCTATATTTAAATGTCCTTCTATGGACGTTGAACTACTTAGAGGCATGAAATGCCCAGTGATCGGTTGCAGTATGCAGACGAACGAGTCGCGAGCAGTTTTGGCTATTCCGCGGGATTCCATCCTCGCTCGCCGACCAAGCAGGTCGAAGGGCTGCATGAGCTGTTTCCAAAGCTCGATGCCAGCCACGTGATCGAGTTAGTCCCTGCCCAGCGTCATACTGAATCAGAGTTCACAGCCATCATCCCCAAGTGGCAAAGAGTCGCCAAGACCTACGGCGAAGCGGTGATGCTGGTGGTGGCACTCCTCGAAAAGCTGGATACCGTTTAATTTTGGGTGCTTAGAAAGTTGTTTTCTCTGCTAAATTATGCTAAGAAACGAGTGTTTAACTAGTTAAATGACCTATTATGGCAAAA
>LBYP01000025.1 GCA_000996245.1 Parcubacteria group bacterium GW2011_GWA2_40_23
GAATCGCTCAGATTAAGAGCAATTTCTTTAACCAGAGTCAGGACAACAGTTACATGCAATAACATTAAGTTTCAACAGAATTAATTTAATCATCCCTTATATGAAACTAAAAATTTATTCAGACGGTGGCGCGCGCGGCAACCCAGGTCCAGCCGCAATCGGGTTTGTAATTCAAAATGCTCAAGATAATGTTATTTTTAAGGCAGGCGAGTGCATTGGCCACAAAACAAATAATGAGGCTGAATATGCGGCCATCATTGCTGCGTTAAAAAAGGCCAAGGAGCTTTCTGGTACTGAACTTGATTGTTATTTGGATTCTGAGCTTGTCGTTAAGCAATTAAAAGGCGAGTATAAAGTTAGAAATGAAAAATTGGCTAAGTGTTTTTTAATGGTTTGGAGTTTGCAGAATCAATTTAAGTTAGTTAAATATCATCACATCTATCGGGAGCGTAATAAACTGGCCGATAGTTTGGTGAATGAAGCTTTAGATAAAAAGTTTTTATAAAAGTGATCTGAGTAAGATTATAAATTAGAATTTATGAATCAAAGTTTAACGGAGCTCGATCAAATTGTTGGTAATCTTTTGATTTGCAATGATCCTGCTTTGTTTAAAACAATGTCATCTCAATTGAGTCGGGGGAATAGATTTGAAAAGAAGAATATTAAAAAATATCTACTATTGTCGCAAAGTATAATGTGGTGCTTAAAGAAAATTTTAAGGTACGAACTATATTTTAATAAGTTTTATCCCAAAACAAAGCAAATACCCAAGATTGAAGCACTGGAACACCACGTTCACGCATACCTAGAAGATTTAACTACATTGAAAAATAAACTTTCCCATTATATTGGGACTTTAAAAAATGATTTAAATCATATCGCTAGCAATAAGACAGAGATTAATGAGGCATTAACGTGGTTAAATAAAAAAATCTCGAAATCGTTTGAAAATGTTTCTCAAAATAGGGATCCGCACAGGCACAGAGGTTATCGATTTGTTGATGATTTCATTGCCGAGGGTGGTTTTGCTAATACGATGTTAAATACAGAGGGAACAAGACAAATGCTAAGTCAGAATGGGGTTTTAAAGCTACAAAAGCAGGAGGAAATTTCCTTCCAAAAAGGAAAAGAATATTGGTCACAAAACGCTAATAAAAATTATCAGCAAGTGTTGGGTTTAACGAATGCTGTTTTTGAAAAAACTAAAGGTTTTTTGTATCGGTTTTTAGATATTCAGCCTATTGACAGCGCTCAATTTAAGAAATAAAACTTTCAATTAATGCTTTTTATGATATAATATAAAATATGAATAGAGCATCAAAAATAATTAGACATATTAAAAAGTTTTTAGGCTTAAATCAACCAAAAAGCTTTTTTGAGTTGCCCGAAGAAGAAAGAATTGCTCTTATCAAAAGCGCCGCTATAAAGGCTCGTCAAGACCAAGAAGCTCTCTTAAAGAAATATGATAAAATTTATAGTAAACAACAAAAATAGTAAGCTCCTTTGTGGGACTCCTTTGTATTTGGTCATTTTAAGGTATAATCTAGCTAGTTTGCAATAGAATGTTCTATTATGAAAAATAAATATTTAGTCTTGACTTGGATAGCAATGATAATATTGCTACCTGTATTCTGTTTTCTGCTTTATTTTCTTTCAACTAGTGGCGGTATTAGAGGGAAAATAATGGTTATTATAGTTATCACATTAGTTGTATTATATAGATTTTATATAATTTGGAAACGAGCTATGAATAGAATAAACAGAAAGTAGGGGATAAAGAGTGCCTGTAGTAAATAATTCTATGGCAAAAAACAAGCACCTATTGCACCAGTAATTTGTCCTTAATAAACGAGAATTGTCCTCGACAGATAAATTTCACCTAAAATTTTAATATTTTTAAATCTGTGATACATTGAGATTGTGAAAAGAAATGTTTAACACTAATATACTTAGTCACGCTGAACAATATGGCTAATATAAGAGAGACCAAAATTACATCTGATGATGTTGCTGAATTCTTTTTAGCATATGCAAATGAGTGTGGAGAGCAGATAACTAACCTCAAACTCCAGAAGTTAGTATACTATGCTCAAGCTTGGTATTTAGCGAATTTTCATAAACCATTATTTGAAGAAGATTTTCAAGCTTGGGTTCATGGACCAGTTATTCCTGATTTATACCGAAAATACAAGGAACGTGGTTGTTCGCCAATAATTACTGAATTAGAACTAAACGCAGTCAAAGAAAAATTTGAGAGTACAACTTTAGATTTTTTAACTGAAGTCGCTTCTATTTATATGACTTCGGGAGCTTATGAATTAGAATTGATGACTCATAATGAAGAACCGTGGCTTAATGCTAGGAAGGGATTTGAACCTGATCAAAAATGTGAATCTGTTATCTCAAAAAAATCAATGGAGATTTATTATGGGCAAACCCTTCAATATCAAAAAACCTAAATTTGAACCTTCTTCCAATAGAATGAGAAAAACTGAGGTAGATGACACCCAAAAAGTGTCATTTAATTTTAAACATCTTTGTGTTAAACATTCTAAATTTTGCTACGCAGAGTGTGAAAAAGAATATTTTCAAAAATTATTAGAAAGGTTAAAGGGTGTTTCATGTTTGACACGCAAAGAGCTTCAAACTGATTGTTCAGAGGGTTTGCGTTTACATAGAATTGATTTTAGTGATCAAAAAGTTTCTGAAAGAGGGTTTTCTTTAAGTGAAGACATAAAAGAGGATGCGTGGCAAATTTCGATTTCAGCAAATAAGCACGGTAGAATATATGGATATTTCATTACAAATAATTTTTACGTCGTTTGGCTTGATCCCTATCATAGATTATATTCGTAGACCCAAGATTACAAATTTATATATTCAGAACCACGGACGAATAGGTTTAGTTCAAAAAATCTTCTTTGAATTTAAAATTTGGAGAAGTTTTTTATCAGTGGATAAACTTTTACGGAACTTTCAAAAAATGTTATAATAAGAACACTTGATATAGTAACGAGTAACCCCGCACCACAAACTGCCTTTGGGTGCAGGGCAAGCGTGTAACGAGAAACTAGTAATCAAGCGAAGCGATATAACAATTTGAACAACTACAACCCAGTACTATAAAGTGTTCCATGTAGTATAAAGTATACTCTTTAACTACATGACAAGCCCTTTAAGTGCTGGGCAAGCAAACGAAGTGATATAACATTTCGAACAATAAGTAAAAATACATATGGGTTTATTTTCTGGAGACAAAAACGCTAATTTTTTAGGTGTTGATATTGGTGGTAGCAGTATTAAATTGGTTGAACTCACCAATAATAATGGTCGTGCACAGTTAGTTACTTATGGCTATTTGGAGCGCGCTCTATCCGGAACCAAACTAATTGATGAACCAGACAAAACCGCTGAGTTAATTAAGCGGGTTGTTGAACAAAGTAAGGCCACATCTCGACGTGCTATTACAGCCCTACCAAGTTCGGTTGTTTTTACAGCCATTATTTCATTACCAGAAATTTTAAAAAAAGATTTATCTTCCACTAAAAAGTTAACAGAAGCCGTGGAATGGGAAGCTAAAAAGGTTTTGCCAATGCCACTAGAAGAAATGGTTTTAGATTGGAAATTATTAACAAAACCAGAAGATTTAGTTAAAAAAGAAGAACAAACCGAGAAGATTCACAATGTTCAAGTTCTGCTTACCGCCGCAGCCAAAGAAGTTGTGACAAAATATATTCAAGTTTTCAAAAAAGCAGGTTTAGAATTAATTAGTTTAGAAACAGAATCATTTGCTTTGGCTCGCTCTATGGTCGGCAAAGATAAGTCACTTGTTGTGTTGGTGGATATTGGAGCCGTTAATACGGATATTTCAATTATTGAAAATACCATTCCGATTGTGAATCGTAGCGTGGGGATTGGTGGTATGCAAATTTCACAGGCAATTGCACAAACTTTAAATATTAAAGTTGAACAAGCAGAACAATTTAAGCGTGATCTTGAAGGGAATGTTCAAGATTTGGGTGCAGGCGAAACATTGCCGGAGGTTATTAAACGTCCAATTCAAACTATTGTCGATGAAATTCAATATTCAATTAATTTTTATTTAGAACAAGCCGAAAATGCTAATAAACGAGTAGAAAAAGTGATTCTTTCTGGCGGTACTGCCAATTTATTTAATTTACCTAAGTACTTTAGCGATACATTAAATTTAAAAACTTTCATTGGGAATCCTTGGGCACGGGTTATCTACCCAGAAGATTTAGACCCAATTTTACAGTCAATTGGTCCACGTTTAGCGACTGCTTTAGGTCTGGCCATGCGCGACATCGAATAAAATATGCCTATTAATGATATTAGCTTATTGCCTGATGATTTAAGAGGGCGAGAAGCAGCAGCAAAAGCAAAAGCTAGCGAAGCAAAAGCTCCGCCCAGTTTTAGCATGCATATTCCTGGTGCTGAAACGTCTCAAACATCCGCACCGTTATTAAATCAGTCGGCTGGTTCTGCTGTTAGTTTTGGTAATGGTGTTAAACCAGAAGAGAAAAAGGGGGTATTCAAACTTTTTAAAAAAGAAGATAAACCAATTACTCCAGTTGTTTCTGCTGTACCAGTAACACCACCGAAACCAAAATTGAAACCAGATATGTGGTTAAAATATTTTGATCCAGGTAGAGGGTTATTTAAAAAGATAAAACCAGCATATTTAAATTCACGAACTACGACCGCAGAGTATAACTGGGTAATTCAATCTGAATATTGGTTAAAGATAAGAGCAATTTTATTAGTTGTTCTTATTGTTTTAATTGTTTTTAGTGTGGGGTGGATAGGTATAAAGTCTTATCATAATGGACGATTAGTACAATACAATGATCTAGTCAATAATGTTAGCCGGCTTAATGGAGAATTACAGAACAGAGAAGGCTATCGAGATCAAGCGATTGCTTTAGTTGATCAAGCAAAAACTGTACAAACTGTGATGGCACAGCGTGTTTCATGGACAAAACTATTTAATTTTTTAGAAACAAAAACTTTAGCTCAGGTTTCATACACAGATTTTAATGTTATTAATGATACTTTAGTCAATCTAACTGTAGTTGCGCCAAGTTATTCAAACTTAGCGCGACAAGTAGAGATTTTTGAACAAGCTGAAGGAGTAACTTTAGCTGATATTAGTGATGCTAGTGTAGCTATTGATAAGCACACCGATGATCAAACTGTGACGGGCATTGTACAATTAAAATTAGCTCCAGAATTTTGGAGTAAATAAATATGTTTGAAGCACCTAAAATAAACACCTTACCACCAGTAGTTGCCAGAACTCCTGTACCTTCGGTTTCAGCCGCATCAATGGCTATGAACAAAGATGAGTCAATCACCAACAAAGAGGACGCGATTATGAAGTTTGGTAGGAATTTCGTTGTGGTTTTGGTTGTTATGCTTGGAGTTAGTATCATTGCTTTATTGCTAGGATATTATTTTATGGTTATTAATTTTGATAATAAAATTGCAGCCTTACAAACTGAAGTTGCCTCTAAACAACAGTGGAACGACAGACTCGCAAGCTGGGGTAATACAGTTGAAGCGTTAAGTGCTGACAAAGAGAAGTTCGATCAAATGGTACCGGCCAAAAAAGATCTAGCGCAAATTTTAGTTCAACTGGAAGTATTAGCTAAAAAATATAATCTAGTTTTTAATTCTATTGTTAATAAAACAGATAGTTTCACTTCACAAGCAACCGAAACTAAACAATTTCAAACTCAAAGTTATGAAGTTACCTTGAGCGGTGGTGATTATTTTACTTTGAAGAATTATTTAAGTGATATCGAAAGTAGCTGGCGCGTTATTGTTCCAAAATCATTAATTTATTCGCCAGATGTTAATATGTTTGTCTTAAGTTTTGATATCTATCATCAATAAATATATGGCTGAGTATAATGTTAAATATAAGGTCTCAAGTATCATTACTATTGTTTTGATTGTAATTGTTGCTGCCGGAGCGTTGTTTTTTAATTTTGGCTATTTGACTGTCAAGCAAAATCAGTTAACCAAAGTAGCTGAATTAAAAGTAACCGAGCAGGAGGTCGTTGCCTTGGAACAAGTTAAGGTCTGGACTGTTGAAAATGCCGATTATAACCAATTGCTTCCAAATATTTCCATCGAGGCAGTAAAAGCTGAACCGAATGTTAAACCCAATCCTTTCGCAAACAAAGATCAAAAAGAATAATGAGTTCATCTGAATTGTTTTTAAATTTTTTAACCCAGCGCAATGTTTTGACAAGTAAACGCCGAGATGATTTATCTAGTGTTATAGCAAAACAGCAGGGAAGTAATATTGTAGAACTGCTAGTGCGTGGTGGGTTTGTGAAAAGTGAAGATTTGGCTCGTTATGAGGCAGAATTTTTTAACTTAGAATATAGTCGTTTAACGAACAAAATACCGGATCAGATTCTATCAACATTACCTTTTGAATTAGCGCGCGATTGCGGCGCTATTTGTTTTTCTGCCATGGGAAGATTTTTAAAAGTCGCTTTAATCTATCCGGACACAGAAAACATGAACAAACTTCGTTCTTGGGCGCGCGAAAAACAGTTCGAAATTGAGTATTACATTTGTTCATTAGGTGATTATGAGCATCAATTGAACTCTTACTTAGTGAAAGAAGAACCAGCTACCTCAAAACCTCTTGAACAAAAAAAAGTTGATGACATCCAGGATAAGGCCTGGGAAAAAATGCCTATAGACAAAGTTGTGGCTGTCGTTCTGCGCGAAGCTATTAACCAAAAGGCCACTGAGATATTAATCAGCAAAGAAAAAGATCGTGCTTTAATACGTTTTCGTTTAAAAGAAAATTTAATTCCCGTGGCTAATTTACCAGAAGATCTTTTTATTCCGCTGATAAACTATTTGAAAGGTTTAGCACATTTGCCAATAGCTATTAAAAATAATTTTGTTGAAGGTCAAATTCAGTTAATAGTAAATGATTTACCGCGCGAATTCGATTTAAAGGTTTTAGATTCTGTTAACAAGGAAGTTTTGTCTATTAAACCAAGAGTAGGCGAGTCAACTCATTTAAACTTTGAACAACTGGGTTTTAGTCGCCATCTGCAAAACATGATCGAGGAATCTTTGGCGCGTAAGACGGGAAAGATTGTTGTTGTTGGCTTGGATGGCGCTGGGAAAACTACAACTTTGCATTCATTAGTTCAAAAAATGTCAGGTTTAGATAATCATATCGTAACCGTCGAAAGAAATATCGAGAATAATCTTCCAGGCGTAACAAGAATTCAAGTTAAGCCAGAAATTGGGTTGTCGTACGAAAATATTTTGCCAGAGATTCAACGGTGGCAACCAGACTGTTTGGTTCTGGACGAGATTGATGGTGCCGAAAGTGCGTCACATATATTGCATTCTGCTTTGTCGGGTATGCCAATTATGACAACAGTCGGAGGTGACAGCATTGTTCAGGGTTTAAAAGAACTTTTAAAACTCGATTTAGAGATATTCCATCTTTCATCCATCTTAAATCTTATTTTAGCTCAAAGATTAATTCGGCGCGTTTGTTCACACTGTTCAGAGAGTTTAGTCGTACCGAATAATATGAGTAAACAGGTCTTGAATATCCTGGGCGGGGTGCCAATGGAACACTGGCCGCGCGGATTAGATAGCAATTCCGAGACGCTTTATGCACCGCGCGCGGCTGGATGTTCTTGGTGCGATCATACTGGCTATAATGGTAAATTAGCTTTGCATGAGGGGCTGCTGTTTGACGATCGTTTAAAGTCAGAATTAGCGCAAGTTCGTCGAGCTTCGGAGTTAGATAACCTAGTTGAGAGATATTTGACGATTAATATGCTCCAAGATGGTCTAATTAAAGCCTTGCGTGGTTTAACAACTTTAGATGAGGTGTTTTCTAATTGTGAAAAGTATAATATAATCTAATTACTAATTACGAATCAGCTACGAATCTACGAATCGTAACTAATAATTCGTAACTATTAGTAAATTAGTAAATAATTAGTAATTAGTATTTTTATGAAGCAGAATAAAGGATTCACTCTCATCGAACTTTTAATTGTTTTTGGCATCATTGTTATTCTTTGCGCTATCGCAGCTTTTTCTTTAAGCAACTTGCACGAAAAGGATCGTGATGCTAAACGTATTCAAAACATGAATGAAGATGTACGCATTGCTATGCAGATGGTTTTGAACAAATATGAAGGTTATGACAAAAACCTGGGTTGTTCCGTTGGTGATGTGATAAATAAATGTGAAGGCGGGCGTTTGCAAGAATTTTTGCCATTAATTAAAGAGGTTAAAGATCCCGTAGGCACAGTGAGTTGTCTTACAGATTGTACTCGTCCTTGTAATTATGCTTGGAAGACATTGACTGATAATAATTATGGCGTTCTGTTTTACTTAGAAAACGGGATGGCTGATTATGCTGAGCCAGGTTGTTATTTATATGGACCAAATGGAGCCGAGCCGTATTCACCGGAGATGAAATAAAAACATATGAAAAAAGCTAAAGGGTTTTCACTTGTCGAGATATTAATCGTTATTGGTATTGTTGGTATAATTTTAGTTTTTTGGGGGTTAACCCTCAACTCTAAGCAAAAAGAAACCCGAGATTTAAGCCGCATTCGTGACATCCAAATTTTACGTGACGGTTTGCAGGTTGTAAAAAATGAAACTGGTGGTTATGATCGGAGTTATTGTCAGCCAGGATCAGTCAGTGCTTGTGCGCAAAATCAAATGTCAGAATTGGCTCGTTATGTTACAGGTTTAGCATCAATGAATGATCCGTCTGGAGTAACTGCCTCCTGCTCCGATTTGAATGCTTGTAAAACTCAAAACTGTAATTATGCTTTTATTGGAGTTTCAATTGATGATTACGAGATTCTTTTTCATTTAGAAAAGGGAACTGGCAGTTTCATGACGCTAGGTTGTTATGCTGCTAATCCTTTCGGTATTAATATACGTAATTAAGCTATGATTAAATTTTGTAGATTTTCATTAGCCATAATAATTTGCTTATTATTTATTCCTGTTGCTCAGGCTGCTGAGTCGACAGGAGTTTTTGTGGATTTTAATGCTAAGGCATTAGAAAAAGGTTACACAGTTTGTTCGAGCGATAATATTTTTTGTGTACCTGTGTTGCCGAAACAATTCAAAAATAAATTATCAGTGAGAATAAGTCTTCCGGACTTAGCCCAGATTATCCCAGATGATAAGGGCACGCTGAGTCAAGTTTATTTATTAGATTTTAAGCCAGAATATAAAGGCATGTTAAAAACGCCAGTTGTTTTAACTCTCAAATCAAATAATTTAACAGAAGGTTCTGGCGTATATTTTTTTGATACGTGCAAAAATAAATGGCGTGAACTTGAATCTGAAATAGATTACAAAAAAGGAATAATTAAAACAAAAACAACTTTTCCGTATGGTCAGATTGTGGTCTTGGGGCCAAAAGTTAAGTCTGTTGATGTAGATGGTTTAACCGCGGAATCAGCTTTAGTGATGGACAAAGATACTGGGGAAATCATTTTTACAAAAAATTCCAAGGAAGTTTTACCCATTGCGAGTTTAACAAAACTAACTTCAATTTTAACGTTTTTAGATTATAATCCTGGTTGGGATAAAACAGTTGTCATGGAAAAAGGTGATTTTGTGGGCGGTGCTTCGCTGTGGGTTAAGGAAGGTGATGTCGTCACGGTTAAAGATTTATTTTATTCAACCTTGGTTGGTTCAACCAATAATGCGACTATGGCTTTGGCTCGTTCTACTGGATTGTCGATTTCAGAATTTGTTGCTAAAATGAATCAGAAGGTTATTTCTTTGGGGTTAAAGAATACTCATTTCGTAGAACCAACTGGTTTAGATGAAAGGAATGTTTCAACTGCAGAAGAGCTTGGGGTGATTGCGCGCAAAGTTTTCCAAAATATGGATGTGGTTAAGGCCAGCACCACACGTTGGTACAAAGTTACGCCGGTGGGTGGGGAATTGTCGTACTGGGTTAAAAATACAAGCATGAAAATGTTAGATAAGGATTTATATGTTACGGGTAGTAAAACCGGTTGGACTCATGAAGCCGGATATTGTTTAGTCACACAAGCCAAAAAAGATAATCATGAGGTTTTAGCCTTGGTGATGGGAGCCGCCATTACCAAGAATTACGAAGAAGTTTATAGTTTATTGAAAAAAAATTTATAAGTAATTAATAATAAGCAAGGGCTTGTATGGGCTCTTTTTATTTTCATTATGTCAGATGTACAAATTCGCATTAACGAAATGCACAAAGAAATCCAAGTCGCCTTAAAGAAAAGGAAAGATTTAGCGCAGGTAATTAAAGATGCTTTTTTAGGACGTAAAGAGTATCAAGATTTAACAGAAGAGTTAAATAAATTACGCGCTCGTCGAAAAGAAATTGAAACTGGTTTACGTCAAGAGTATTCCTCTGAGTTTAATGATTTGGATGATGTTAAACTTGATATCAAAGATATGAAAACTGTTTTGTCAGATTTGATGTGGAATGAATTGTTGAAAAATAATAGTATTGAAGTAGTAGATGAATACGAAAATCATTACGTGCCGCAAGTTATGGTGACATTGCACAAGGACAAGTAAACAAAGAAGCAATTAATCAAAAAAGCAAAAAAACAAAAAAGCAATAAGTATAGGGTAGGTGCATGTCGAGACCTGCACCTGCCCGATTCACAATGATTACTATAAAATCATGAAAGTCCAAAGCAAAATTCGCGTCGCAGTCGGCATGTCCGGTGGAGTAGATTCATCGGTCGCAGCTGCATTGCTCAAACAACAAGGTTATGATGTTGTGGGTGTTTTTATGCACTTTTGGCAAGAGAAAAGGGAGAGTAAAATACGCGAAAATGTTTGTTGTTCTTTGGGCGCGCAAGAAGATGCCCGCCGAGTTTGTCAAAAGCTCCAGATTCCATTTTACACCATGAACATGGATGTTCCATTCAAGAAAAATATTGTCGATGATTTTATTTCTGGCTACGGAAAATGTGAAACACCCAACCCTTGTGTCCGTTGTAATCAATTCATTAAGTTCGGCGAATTTATTAAACGAGCCGAAAAGTTGGGTGCACAATTTGTGGCGACTGGACACTATGCTCAAGTTAAAAAAGATAAAAACGGAGTTTATCATCTATCAAAAGGAAAAGACAAAAACAAAGATCAAACATATTTTTTACATCAATTAGCACAAAAGCAATTGTCAAAAGTAATGTTTCCTGTTGGTGAATTTGAAAAACCAGAAGTTAGAGAATTGGCGCGTAAGTTCGGACTCTCGGTCGCCAGTAAAAAAGAATCACAAGAAGTTTGTTTTATTCCTGATGGTGATCTTGCTGGATTTCTGGGACGATATAATAAATTGAAACCTGGAAAGATTGTCGAGGTTGATACAAAAAAAGAATTAGGTCAGCATCAAGATTTGTCATTGTATACGCTGGGTCAGAGAAAGGGGATCGGTTTGGGTGGTGGGCCGTGGTATGCTGTTAAATTAGATGTTAAGAAAAATATTCTTTGGGTTAGTAAGGACGAAAAAGATTTGCAATCAAAAAATATTCGATTAAAAAATTGCCATTGGATTGCACTAATTCAAAAGTTACCATTGAAATGTAAATGTCGAATCAGATATAGGGCAGTTGAAGCTGATTGTGTTGTCGAGAAGATCGGAGCTAGCTATGAGATTCGATTCACACGACCGCAACGAGCTGTAACTCCGGGGCAATATGCGGTGTTTTGGAAAGGACAGGAATGTTTGGGCGGCGGAGTAATAAAATAATTTTTTAAGAACAGAGTTTGACAAAAGCTCTGTTTTTTTATTACTAAATTTAATGATATACTTTAGACATAGAATTCCTAATTAAATTTTATGTCTAAAAAATGTTTAGCCTGTGGTGCTCCTTTAGATGGTTTTTTTGCTAAAATTTCTGCTTTGGCAGGTGTCAAACCATCAGAGAAAAATCCAGATTATTGTAATAAGTGTGAAGCCCAGATTCCGTCAGCACCACCTGCTCCAGTAGAGAAAGCAGAAGAACCGAAGGATCTGTACGAGACGGCTACTGAACCAAAAGAAGTTGCTCCAGTTAGTCCAGTACCTGTAACTCCTCCGACTACAGCTGCTGAAGCTCCAGCACCTGCCCCAACTCCTGTTGTCCCAGAAATAAAATTGAACACAGAAGAACCGCAAGATATGTTTGCTGATACTGATAAATAAAAACAACAAATCGTCTCGTCGGTCAAACGGGGCGATTTATTTTTCTTAAGAACTTTGATAAGATGTTCACGAACAATCTTTATGGCAGAATTAACGCCCATGCTCAAACAATATCAAGCGATCAAAGAAAAGCACCAAAATGAGCTGCTATTTTTTCGTTTAGGTGATTTTTATGAATTGTTTGGGGAAGATGCCAAAGAAGCATCACGTATTCTTAATATCGTTTTGACTGCACGGCACAAAGGCACGGCGCACGAAACTCCAATGTGCGGAATTCCATATCATGCTTTGAATAATTATCTGAGCAAATTGATTAAAGCGGGGAAGAGAGTTGCCATCTGCGAACAATTGAGTGATCCGACTTTGCCGGGCATCGTTAAGCGGGAAGTGATTCGTGTTATTACTCCAGGAACAACTTTGGACGAAGCTGGTTTGAATGATAAAAATAACAATTACATAGTCAGTTTAGTTTGTCATAAAAATTATTGGGGCTTGGCAGTGGCGGATTTGACGACCGGTGAATTTAAAATGATGGAAACAGGCGATCAAGATATTTTAAAAAGTGAATTGTTTCGTTTGTCGCCGGCTGAAGTTATTATTCCAACAATTTTAGCGAACGAGGAAAAGAACCAAAAGTTTTTTCAAACACTTCGTAACGTGAATACCTATAATCTTTCAGCTTTTGACGATCCGTATCGAATTTTGACAACACATTTTCAAACAAAGAATTTACAAAGCTTTGGTGTCGAGAATCTAAGGCTGGGGATTGAAGCGGCCGGAATTTTATTGGCTTATTTAAAAGAAACTCAGAAGACAGACCTTAAGCATATTTCTAAAGTTCTTCGATATACATCAGGTACGTATATGGTTTTGGATGAGGCGACAATCCGTAATCTCGAGTTGTTCAACACCTCTTTTACTGGTGAGTATCGTGGTAGTTTACTATCTGTCCTCGATAAAACTTTGACTAACCTCGGGGGACGTATGTTGCGTCGATGGTTGTTATTACCATTATTGAACGAGGACGAGATCAACTATCGTCAAGAAGCTGTTAAAGAATTCTTGAGCCAATCAAATGTTGCAAGCGATGTCCGAGAACAAATTAAGAATATTGCTGATCTTGAAAGACTCATTGGACGAATTGGTTGCAACAAAGCCAATCCGAGGGATCTCGTCGGTCTGAGAATGAGTTTAGAAAACATTCCTAGAATAAAAAATATTTTGACTGGCTGTACTTCAAAACGTTTACAAAATGTTTCGACAGAACTTGGGGATCATAAAATATTGACTGAATATTTAAATCAATCAATCCTGGATGAACCGTCGGCACTTTTATCTGATGGAGGAATTATCAAAGACGGTTATAATGAACAACTTGATGAATTGCGTCAGATCTCAAAAGGCGGGAAAGATTGGTTGCTCAATTATCAAGCGCAAGAAATTGAACGAACGAAAATTAATACTTTGAAAGTTAGGTTTAATCGGATTTTCGGATATTATATCGAAATTACGAATTCTAATTTGAACCAAGTGCCAGAAGACTATACGCGCAAACAAACATTGGTGAATGGAGAACGATTTACAACACCAGAGTTGAAAGAGTATGAAGAAAAGATTCTGGGCGCCGAAGAACGAATTATTAAACTTGAGCAACAAATTTTCGTTGAAGTTTTAGAAAAAGTAACGCAACATTTTGTTGAAATACAGAAAGCAGCTGATGCAGTTGCTGAATTGGATGTGTTGTTAAATTTTGCGCAGATTGCTGGGGAATATAATTATGTTTGTCCAGAAATAAATTCAAATGGTGTTATTGATATTAAGAATGGACGTCATCCAGTCATCGAGCGGTTCATCTCGGAGCCATATGTACCAAATGATTTGGAATTGAATCATGAGAAAAATGAATTTATACTTTTGACTGGGCCAAACATGAGTGGCAAATCTAGTTTTTTACGACAAGCAGCGCTCATTTCACTTCTCATGCAGATGGGAAGTTTTGTGCCGGCCGAGAAAGCCAATCTTTGCGTTGTCGACAGAATTTTTACGCGAGTGGGTGCTTCGGACAATTTATCACAGGGTGTTTCTACTTTTATGGCCGAAATGCAGGAAGCCGCGAACATCTTAAATAATGCGACTCGAGATTCATTAATAATATTGGATGAGCTAGGGCGGGGGACTTCCACTTATGATGGAGTCAGTATTGCTTGGTCTATAATTGAATACATACATAATCATTTGGGTGCGAAGACTTTGTTTGCAACGCACTATCATGAGTTGACGGAAGTCATTGCTAAATTGGAAAGAACTGAGAATTATTGCGTGGCTGTGAGTGAGAACGATGGACGGGTAGTTTTTCTTCATAAGATATTGAAGGGTGCAAGTTCAGAAAGCTATGGCATTGAAGTCGCGCGGCTCGCTGGTTTGCCAGAGGAGCTTATCGATAGAGCAAAAGAGATACTTCTGAGCCTAGAGAAGAAGATAGCCATTAAAGCCCCAAATCAGGCCTTACAGGGCAGTCTGCCGCTTCAATTGAATAGCAAGGAGCAGGCTGTTGTCAGGAAAATAGGGGAATTAAACATCGATGAATTGACGCCACTGGAGGCTTTGCAGAAGATGGCGGAACTGAAGGAAAAGCTGTAAAAATAAGTTATTTTAGACGTGCCGTTTTTTGCTTAAATTAGCAAAAAACGGTCATTTTTTATCTCCGAGAGCGTTGAAAAACCACAACAATGATACAAAATCTCATTTTAACTCTTAATATTCCGCCACATTACTGGCTTTTTAAGTAAATTTTAGTCGTTGTT
>LBYP01000026.1 GCA_000996245.1 Parcubacteria group bacterium GW2011_GWA2_40_23
ATCAACACTGACACATTGTGGCTCTTATGGATATATATACTCATATACTCCATTTTAACACATTTCAGACGCGGCAAGCCACGGGGTATTTACCCATAAAATTGTAGGGACTGGTCGCGACCTGTCCCTACAGTTTTGTGTGATTTAATTTTATTTAACTAATCCCTCCCCTGTTACAAACTCATCTTGTTCCAGCGCTGTAGTTACAATATTTTTCGTCTTAATAATTGTCTCATTAGTCATAGCATCCTTAGCTGTAAGTGTCGTGTTCCCAGTTAATTGCAGAAACTTTCCCTTTTGTTTATCGGTTGGTGTGAATTCTATGGTAAAGCTGCAATGAGCTTCTTTTAATGTTTTTGGCAGGGAATTTATTTTCCACGAAATATTATTGGTTTCTTCATCTAAACTGAATTGGCCTACCGTTGCATTTGCAGCGCCGACTATCGTGATATATTTGGGCAAAGTTGAGTTAATTTCTATGTTTTGCATCTCATGCAAGTCATTGGTAATATCCCAAAAGACATGTAATTGAGTGGTTTTGCCAACTTCTGGAGGGAAGGGACCAGTCCCGAGCGGAGTTCCGTCTGTATAATAATAAAGAGCTTTGGTTTCAAGGTTTATATTGCTATTTAGTGAAATAGTTAAGGGGTTGCTCTTAACTGGTGGCGGTGGTGTTTCTGTCCCGTCAGTTATATAAATTTCACTGATACTTTCTATATTTGTGTCATTTAGATCTTCAGCATCGACAGATTTCAGCTGTTCTAATGACTTTAGAGGTACAGAAAAGTTAATTGTCACTTCATCTTTTGTTTTTAGTGTTTCCAACTTTGGGATGTCTGTGCCAGTCCAAACAATTACTTTGCCATTTTCTCCAGATTCAATTTGTCCAAAATTATTATCAACAATTTTTTCCCAATCCACGATATCAATCGGTGCACTTTTGATAGTCACTTTAGCTTTAAGGTCAGAAAAGCTTTCAGCGCCGGTATTTTTGATAACAAGCGAGTAAGTTAATATTTTCCCTAAACTAACGTTTTTATTATCGGTTGATCCATTTACGATAAGATAAGCCTGGAGAGGCTGTTCAGAAATCTTAATCATAATTTCTTTTTCCGCGACCACATAATATTGTTCATTAACCCCGAGCGCAAGAAGTTGAATTTTAAAAGGACGTTCTCGCTCGGCTTCATTTTGAAAAGTCAGTTCTGGTGCAAATAGACCAGCTATTTGAATTTCTTTTTCGGTAGAATTAGGCATTATTTTCTCTATGGGCCAAACATTGCCTTCGTCTGTTGGCTTTGGTGTGGCCGAAAGAAATTGAAAAGCAGCCGCATAGGTGACTTCTAGTTTTGTTTTTTCGAAAGGATAGTCACTCTCGTTTTTGCTCTCTATCTTTATATTGAACTTTTGACCTAAAGTAACACTCGCAGGATAATTAATGTTAAACTCGACTTTCGGCATTTCTAGTAGTGTGTTTAAACTTGTTTCACTCGAAAATTCAGAATTAAAATTGCTTGGTATAAAATAAAGTGTGGCAACTAGTTTTTGTTCATGTTCGAGGCCATCAAGAAAGCGACCCGAGAGGGTAATAATTCCAGTGCTATTTATTTTGATTGAATTAATGTTTATTTGGCGATTAACAAGGGCTGGGTCGCTCTTATCTAAGATAAATCCATGCGGGAGTTGTATGTTCATTTTAGCTTCTTCTAAACTGACATCTCCGGTGTTTACATACTTAATTTGATATTCGATCGGTTCACCCAGTTTAGCTTTTTCCGGGCCAGCGATTGTCAGCTCTAGAGTTTCGTTCTTAAAGGTTCTGTGTCCGCTAAAATATAAAAAGCCCGCAAAAGCAGTGCCGGCTAATATGGAAAGAGAAATTAAAATTGAAACAAAAACAATTCTTTTTTTATGGGCTCTTTTTTTCTCGATAATTTTTCGGAGAGGATCTGTCTCTTCGTGAAAAAACTTTTTTTCTGAGTCAACGTAGCTGGCTTCATCCTCAGCAGCTTTGTAAAGATTAACCAGATCTTTAAGAGCATCCTTAGGGGGAGCTTTAATATCATGACGTTTAAATTGTACGCCTAGTTTTTTTTTAGTCATAATATTATTCTACAACAAAAGCAATCAAATTATCTTTAGCTAGATTTGTTTTGTAATTGAGCGTATCAGTATCAACGTCAAGGTTCTCTGGATAGGTCCAACTAACTTTTTTGTTGTTTGGTAAGTGGATAGCAACCTGGTAGGAGGTGTTTTGGGTGCCGGATTGTTTCTGCAAGTATAAAGAGTGATAAGTGGAATTTGTTTTTTTACTGAATATATTTAATAAACCAGAAGATTCATTGAATTTGAAACGGAAAGGTAGTTTATAAGTAACTGTAACTTCAGAAGTTTCACCGGGGTCGGTTTGAATCCAGTTACCAAAAACAGTTTTGCCAAACTCATTGTTGATTTGTGTTTTTGAGTTTGGTTCTATCCAAACACTACCTTGAATTTTTAATAGATCTTCGTCCTTTGTCCAACTATCTTGAACTGGTTCAAAACTAGTTTCTGGAATGTCGCTAAAGCCTGAGGCAGTTAGTAGTTGGCTGCCTTCTGGCGTATAAATGCGCACAAAATCTACATTTGATTTGCCGGTTAAGGGGTCATTGGCATTACCGTTATGTTTGCGAATAATTTTAAGTGTATTTACAATCTCTCCATTGTCATTGATAACGGAATTTAATTCATAATTTTGTTCTATAACAGCATCTGTTTTGTAGCCGCGAATGTTGGCATTTACGATCGAAAGGTAATCACGTGAGGTATCTTTGATAGCCCCAGTCCAGTTATAGGAAGCAAATTTTTTTTCAACAGCTTCATTATGAAAATATAGTTGGATGTCTTTTTCACTCAAACCATCTTTGAAAACATTAATCAATTTTACTAAATCTTCACCTTTTAAATCAAACATTTTTTCTAAAAGAGTAGGTGCGATATCAGCCAATATCTGTTTGGGTTTGTTTTCTGTTTTGTCATATTCAAATTCAACTGTATTTTGAGTTTCTGTTATAAAGTTTTCAGCAGTTAAAAGTTTCCCATATTTGGGAGCCGCAATTGGTCCAACAATCTCTAAAAGTTTTGGTACTAAACTGGCGTTGATAGCAATAACTCCATCTGTTGTTGGTCCACCAGATTTTTTGTAGAACCAACGTACTTTTTCGGCTGAAGTGGCAAAGTCCGGGAACCAGTTTGCATCCTGCATTTCCCAACGTGATTGAATAAGTTGCAGAGGATATGGAGATATTTTGTTTTCTAGTAATTGTCCTTGGAGCGCATAAATGCCGCCGCCTGGGATTTCCATGTTTTTTATGGCACCACGATCAATATCAAGTAAAGCAAAACTACCCATGAACCCGCCTGTTGGTCTGATCTCATTGTTGTTTTGGAAAACAACTAAGTAGCGTTGAAAATGATCAGCACCTAAAACTTCATTTAAGGTTGTGGCGAGACTAGATAGTTCTTCAAGATCTGAAAGAGCTAAATTAAAGTATGACTTTATTTGTTTGAAGGTTTCTTGTTTGTCTTCTGGAATAGCTTCTAACCGTATTTTATTTAAGTTTGAATTGATTTCTTGAAGTTGAGGCAACAAAACTTCCGCTTTTGATTGGATGGTACTGATTTTTGCAGTTAATTTTTGTCCATCATTTTCTTTTAGTCCTGATGTAATGCCGATTAAATCTTTGCCGACGGTAGAAACAAGCTTGCCAATTCGAAGTAAATATTCAGCATCAGCAAGATTGGCACTGTTTGTTGGTATTACTTTTAGAATAGTTTGAATCTCCGAATCAATGCCAGCAACTTTTTGTTCAGCTTGATCGAAATTGGCCTGAGCGGAGTTAAGGTTTTGTTCTGCTGTGTCTAATTCGTTGCTCGAGATTGCTTTGCTGGCTAATTTTAAATCTTCATAGGCACTCTGGGCATAATTCATGACATCATCTTTTGTCTGCTTTAATTCAGAGTAATAGCCAAAAACTTTAATAGGTAAAACAACGAGTACGCAGAGGGCAATGTAAATTACGATTTTACGATGCCAATTGATTGGCAGGCCAAAATTATAATACCAAGGAGCCTGAGTGAATTGTTCGGCTAAATCTTCTTCAGTTTGAGGCTTTTCTTGGGCAAGAATAATTATTTCTTCGTGGTCGCTAACAATAGGGGTTAAATTTGGTTGAGTTTTTTGAGGTTCAAGAGGTAGCGGTTGCTTGGAGTCTCGGTGGAATAAAAATTCGCTGACCAAATGCTTTTTCTTATCAGCTAAATGTTTTTTATCTATTAGGTCGCTTAAATCTAAAACATAAGGCGAGTGCGCGCGATGTTCGCTCACATCTTTAATTACAATATCAGTGTGCGTGGGTCTGCGAAAATCTTTTTTGATTTCTACTTTTTCTTGTTTAGGCAATAAGGCCGATAGTTCTTTGGTAATGGAAGCCTCAATTTGTTTATTTGCTTGCCCAGCATCCGAAAGTAGTGAGTGGTGCTGGGTTAGTAGTTCATCAATTTCATGCTGTAATAAACCAAAAGTCAGGTGAGAGCTAGTCTTCTCCGGAATTGATTGAGGAGCTTGAGGAATATCTTTGTGTGTAATAAAAATTTTAGCTACACGAGCTTTGTTTTTTATTTTTGATACGTGTAAGTCACGACTTGCACGTGGAGATTCGTTTGATTTTGATTTTTTACTTTTTTTCTGTGCAGTCATAATGCTTAGAGCGAATTATAGATGTCGAGCGTCTGTTCAGCGCATTTTTGCCAGCTGAAACGTTCTATGTTTTTAAATCCTTTTGTAATAAGTGATTGTTTAAGTTCTGAATCAGATAAGAGTTTATAAATTTGTTCAGCTAATTGGTCTGGTTTATTTGGATCGAAGAAAAGCGCAGAATCATTTAGAACCTCTGGCAAACTGCTTGTGTTTGAGGCGATAACAGGACAGCCGCAATTTTGGGCTTCGATCGCAATTAATCCAAAACCTTCGATGAATGATGGAATAACGAAAGCTTCGGCTTGGCCGTAAAGCAGTGGTAGATCCAAGTCAGAGATATAACCAGTCGTTATGATATCTTTTTTGTACGGAGATAAGTCGATTTCTTTACGGACATTGGTATAGTGCAAATCTTCTCGTCCGCCAAGTACTAATTGATGCTCAATTTTGTACTTTTCTTTCAAGATATTGAAGGCACGAACCAGTGTTTCGATGTTTTTATGATTACGCCAAACACCCACATAAAATAGGTATGGTTTTGTGACCCCAAAACGTGCTTTTATTTCACTAATTATACCACTATTCGTAATATTTTTAAAACGTTCGTCCACACCTTCGTATGTTACTGCAATTTTGTCTGGATTGACGTTGAAATGTTCAATAATTCCAGCCTTGGTGCTCTCGGAAACAGCGATAATTTTTTGGGCTTTATGAATAGTTGAAGCAAAAACAAGTTTGTGAGCTAGTCGTCTAAATTGAGAATTCATTTTGTGTCCAGGAAAAAAGAGTGGAGTAATGTCATGTATGGTGCAAATGGATTGTTCAAAACATAAAATCGGAGAATTGAAATGCGGATAGTGAATCAAATCGAACTTTTCTCTTGCAAATTCAAAGGGTAATTTAAATTGTTCTTCATAGCTGTACCAACGAGGAGTGACCAGTGCTTTTTTTACACCATCATGCGGTGGCAGAAATTTTGAAAAATTTGGTTCGCACAAAAATAATAAATATTCGTTTTTTTGATCAATTTTAAAAAGTTCATTGGTTAATCTTTCGATGTAAGTTCCAATGCCGGTGCATTGTTCGTTGCCGTACATTCTGGCATCGATGGCTATTCTCATATACTGCTATTTTAGCACAGCTAGCTTGTTTAAAACAGACAAAGTTTGTTCAGCTGACTTGGTCCAATTGAAATCATTTTTGATTTGTTCGAGATTTGGTTTTGGCGTCTCATCCCGCAATGATATTTTGATCGCATCGGCTATGTCTTGAATATTATTCGGGTCGATCAAGATTGCTTTGTCACCACAAATTTCTAATATCGAAGAATTGTTTGAAGTAATGACGGGGCAGCCGCAAAGGATTGCTTCGAGTGGTGGAAATCCAAAGCCCTCATAAAATGATGGATAGACAAAAAGAGAGGCCAGGTTGTAGAAATATCTTTTTTCTTGGTTGCGAATAAAACCAATAAAGTGAATTTTCGAATTACTGCTTGAAGATTTAATGATTTTTTTAAATTTCCAACCAAGTTTTCCGACGATAATAAGCGGTGGAAGATCTTTTTCTGTTTGTTCGAGTAGGTTGTAAGCTTCAATCAGTCCTTGAATGTTCTTGCGCGGTTCAATTGTACCTAAAAACAAAATGAATTTGTCGGGCAATGAATATTTTTGTTTTACTTTCTTGATGCGTACGTCATCTTTGTCTATCAGTTTATAATTTTCGGACAATCCAGAGTAAATTGTCGTGATTTTTTTTGAGTTGATTTTGTAGTGATTGATTAAGTCTGTCTTGGTGTTATTCGAAACACTGATTATGTGCGCGGCTCCAGTGAATAATTTTTTCAAATTCATTGTTTTGTGCCAGAGTCTACGTTTAAGTGATAAAAATTCTGGAAAGAATTCAAAACTTAAGTCATGGGCAGTTATCAAATAAGGACAGTTGATCGAAAAGAAAGAAATATTAGGGAAGAAGAATAGATCGATTTTTGGTGTCTTAAATTTGTGCTGAATCCATTTGTCTAGCTTTGGATATTTGAGTAATTTTAGGCTTAAATTAAGTATTTTGTTGGCCCAATGGAAGCCACAGTAATGGACGTTTTTTTGATGGAAGCGAGGAATTATCTCGTCGACTTTTTGGCGTGAATTAAAAAAAAGATAATATTCATTTTTATTATCTTGAGAAAAAAGTTGTTTCAATAAGTTGAGAGTGTATTCGCCGACTCCGGTTAATTCTTTTTCCATGAGGCAGCGGATGTCAATCGCGATATGCATATTGGTGAATTGTTCAAGATGTTCAAATTGTTGAAGTTGTTGTATCGCTTCGCTTGTTCATAAGTCTATACGTTCTTTAGTTCATGCGTTCGAGATACTCCAATATCTTCTGTTTAAAAACAGTCGTATCAAACTTTTGCGCATGAGCGCGTATTTCTTCGGGATTAAATTGTTCAGATTTGAAGCGGATTATTTTATCAGCCAAGTCTGTCCAGGTTTGATCATCAAAAAAGGTTCCAGTTTGTCCCTCGAGAATCGTTTCGAGGGCACCGCCAGCCTTAAAAGCAATTACTGGTCGGCCGGAGGCCATGGCTTCAACCGCTGTAATCCCAAAATCCTCAACCTGCGGATTAATAAAAGCTTGAGCTTGGCTAAAAAGGTCAGCGCGGCGTTCGTCGCTTACTCTTCCTAGAAAAGTGATATTACTTTTGGCATGTTCTTTTAATTTTTTGAATAAAGGTCCATCACCAAATATTTTTAAAGGAAGATTTAATCTGTTAAATGCATCGATGACCAAGTCAAAACGTTTATAACCGACGAGACGACCACCAGCAAGAAAATAATTGTCAGGTTTATCAGAAATAAAAAATTTATTAGTATCAACTGGCGGATAAATTACTTCGCTGTCGCGGTTATAATATTTTTTAATTCTTTTTTTGACTTCTTCGGAATTGGCAATGAAATGGTCAACTCGTTCGGCAGCAATTTTGTCCCATTGTCGAAGTCGAGTTAAAAAAAATGGTAAGAAACGTTTAAATAATGAATTTATTTTTAATTCTTCTAAATAATTATGACTGTCGGTCCAAAGAAATCTTGGTGGAGTGTGACAATAGCAAATGTGTTTAGCATTGGGGCTGGTTATGACGCCTTTAGAAAATATTGATGAGCTGGAAATGACGACATCGAATTCATTCAAATTGTGATTTTCAGTCGCGGTGGGCATGAGGGTCAAAAACCACTGATATTTGCTGACGCCCAAAGGTATTTTTTGCAGAAAAGAAGTTCGGACATCATATTTTTGAAAATCTGGATGAACCTTGGTTTTATCGTAAACTAACGTAAAAAAAGGACTTTCTGGGAAAATCTCTTGTAAAGTTTTGGCCACATTCTCGGCCCCTCCATCCTGAACCAAATGATCATGTACTAAAGCCAGTTTCATATGGGTATACTTTAGCAGAAATTAAGCAAAATTCAAAGAAACCCAGCACCATTCCTGTCAGGTACTGGGCAAGAAAACAGCCCGAAGCTTGTCTTGGGGATATTTGAAGCGTTATTGTGTAATTTGATATTTTATTTGACCTATATCCTCGAGTAATTGTATTGTCGCTAATACTGACGGATTAGTGCTTGGTTCTAAAAAGAGTCTGTTGCCATATTCTTTTTGAAGGGGAGTTAAAAATTCATCAGCCCAAGATGGGGAAAATGTATTTACTCCGTCAAAAATAATTTCTACAATCTCCTCTTTGCCAATTTGCGTCAAAGAAGGTTTAAATGCTGCAGAAGCTTCCTTGCCGAGCTGTCTTGATGTTAGGGTTACACCAAATTTTTTAAGTTCTATTTTCATAATGTTTTGTTTAAAATTTTATTAACGCTAGGCAACCAAGCATTCTTTTTTGAGCCTGTCTTGGTTTAACTTCAGAATCATTTTTTGTAAGGGTTAATTCCGCATTCCCGCTTTTAAAATATAATTCAATTGGTATCATTTCCACCACTCTTCTTACATATTTTAAACCATTGCCCCTGTTTTCTGGAGCTCGTCCTGATATGATTTCAGTGAAAGCTGTTTTTAAAGCTTCTTTGTCATCTTTTATCTCAGGTTTTACTCTTTTTAGAGTCTTATATAAACCTTGTCCGCGGTCGGCCAGAACTATTTGATGTGATTTTAAATTATATCCAAAAAATAATCCAGCTATATCAGACCAATTGCCGAGATTATGATCAAAAGCATTGTTACCTATTTCTCCTGTTATTGCGACCAAGAGCGAATATATATCTTTGAGAGAATCTGTCTTCATGAGTTCAGCTTCCATTTTTGAGAGCCGTGCTTGGAAAATAGAGCTGTTTTGACAATAAAAAATACTTGGTGGCTCTTGCCCCATTTTTCTTGTTGCCCACTTGTAGCAGAATTTAAAAATGTTGTCGTATAAATAAGTCTCTAGGCTTTCATTTGAATAATAACGATGGCCACTTAGTTTGTTGCTTCTTTCGGCTGTTAGTATTCCTGATTTGTCCCATCTCCTTAGGGTGTCTGTGGAGACATTTAGAAGTTTTGCTACTTTTCCCAGAGTTAGTTTTAGGTTCATAAGGGTATTTTGTTTAAGTTGTATACTATAAAGATTGTAATACTTTGCTTTAATATATGCAAATTATATTTAGTAA
This sequence comes from Parcubacteria group bacterium GW2011_GWA2_40_23, assembly GCA_000996245.1. Taxonomy (GTDB): domain Bacteria; phylum Patescibacteriota; class Patescibacteriia; order UBA11705; family JABHMO01; genus GWC2-39-14. Next base: position 9,388 of record LBYP01000026.1, read on the forward strand.
ACATATGCAAAAAATTGGCTAATTTATACTAAAATTAGCAAAACATCAATAATAAAACTATGCAAAAAGTATTATATTGTAAAATCAAAGATAGGCATTTTATTACATTTATAAAAACACCCCCCGCTGTTTGTGAAACAGAAGGGGGGGGACGCTAGATAGCGTTGCTGGACGTTTTTTTGGGGGCGTATTTGAGGTCGAGGATGTCGACCACAGCCCAGCCAATGATCCATATGACAGCGGAAAGGCACAGAAGCACAAGAGGGGTCCCCTCTATTAACAGTATCGGTTCAGCCTTGTCAGGAATAATGGTGCCCAAGAAAATGGTACAGAAAGCCAAGATCCAAGACGCATTTAGATATACGCGAGAGTACCAATGCGTAATCCGCAGAAGCTTGTTCATGGCCGAAAGAAGCAGGAACACGTAGAACGAGATGATGTAGAGGATCGTTAGGAACGAGTAGCCCGTGTATCCGCTAGAAACGAAGAGAAGACCGATGGCATAACAGGCCAATCCGTAAACGAGCCAGATCCAGCCCACTACCGCACGCCGACGAGGAAAGTTGCCTCGAACAATGAGCGCTTCCATGAGTTCACCTCTGGTTGTTTCTTTCGTACCGAAGGATATTTAAGTTTACAGGGTTTTTGTGAGTTTGTCAATATAAAAAAATGTAGGGAACAAAAATTTTTGTTCCCTACATTTTTTTGAACGTTTTTAAACTTTTGACTTCCGACTCAAAACAACGAGCGGAGTTTTGAGTAAAATCCAGAAATCGAGTCTAAAAGACCAATTTTCAATATAATAAGTATCTAATTTTACTTCTTTTTCAAAGTCCAAATCTGATCGTCCAGAGATTTGTGCCAAGCCAGTCATCCCTGGTTTAATGTCGAGCACGTGTTTATGCTCTTTGTCATACTTTTCCACTTCTCTTGGTTGATGTGGACGTGGCCCAACTAAACTCATGTTGCCAATCCAGACGTTGAAGAGTTGGGGCAGTTCGTCGATCGACGCCCGTTCAATAAATCTTCCGATTGGTGTGCGTCGCGGATCATTCAAAATTTTATAAACTGGTCCTTGGCGTTCAGATTGTTTTTTAATTAAATCTTCTTCGTATTTTAACACCGCGGCTTGATCAGTGTATTTAGCAAATTGTTTGCCAGTGCAATATTTGGTGTACATGGAACGGAATTTGAAAACATTGAAAGTACCTTTACTGTGTACGCGTTCATTTTTATAAATTGCTGGACCCCAATCTTCCAGTCGGAGTAAAATTGCCAAGATAAACATGAAGGGCGAAAGAATAATTATTAAAATCGAGCTGATTAAAAGATCTAAAACTCTTTTGATGATTTTATGCCAACCATCAAGTTTAGTCTTTCTAATTTCTATGATGGGAATGCCGGCAATCATGTGCACTTCCACGTTCGTGGTGCGCGCTTCAAATTGCCCGGCCGCGTATTTGAAAATAATATTATGTTCATTCGCAAAATCAATTAAAGCAATGGAGTTTTTTCGAGAGACATTGGAATCTGTTTGAATGATTTCATCAATTTGATATTTTTTGTGCAGTGCTAAAAGTTCTTCATGACCATTATAATCTTTAATGTGCGCGACAATTTTGTAACCAAGTTCCGGTTGAGTTCTAAAAGTTTCAATAATGGCTTCCGTATTTTCATTTGTACCAACAATAACAATTTTGTGCGCGCCCAAGCCTCGGCTTAAAGACATGTTTTGGAATTTGCGGATGATGGCGCGCTCTATTATCACAAACACCATAGCAAAACTCCAAGCCAAGATAACAATAAAACGTGAATCAAATAATTCACGTACAAAGAACATGTAAATGATGATGGCGGTCATGCCAGTGGAACACGCGAGTATGACTTTAGTCAGTTCGTCGATTATGCGTCGTCGTGTAAATGAATAAAGACCAGACCAAGCGAAAAAGATTAACCAAATTAAGGCTGCCGCTAAAACATAAGTGACGTAGCGACTAAAAGAGAGGTTAAAAATAACTGGACGTATGGCTTGAACAGATTCATTGAAACGTAAACTCCAAGCAGCCAGCGCAGCTAAAACTAAGATTAAATAATCAAGGGGTATTTTTAAAAAAGTAAAAAAAAGTTCGGCTTTTTTCTTCATAATATAAATTAATTTTACGATTTTATTGTAGCATAGGGAGCGGGACAATTCAATCTTGTATTCTGAAAAAAATGTGTTAAAGTGTTGGTAACCTTACGGAATTGATAAACAGCTTCGGAGCAAGCTATGAACAGACTCTCTGTCTATGTGATTGAAGAATCGCTCGCAGCAGAATGGCTACGAAGCGTTCTCGTTCGCGATCTTGGAGATTTCGTGGAAGTCACCGTTGGACATTCCGCTAGTGACTTACTGCGGCTTTTCCGTGAGCGTAGTGCACCCGACGCGATTTTCATCCAACGTGTGATCGATTACGGGGCAGAAGTTCTTCAAGAGTACCCTGCATTTGACTTTAATGATGAGTCCCGCGAATACGCTGGATCGAGTATTTTGCGTCTTATCGATGATCATCTGGATCTTCATCACATGCATGTTGTGCTTATCAACGACGGGTTGGGTTATGCTGAGGCAAAGGCGGATAAAGCGACGAAATACCTGCGAGAGAGGGGACTACTCGCTGCCGAGTATCAAAAACCATTCGATGTTACGCAGCTCATCACTGATTTTTGTGTCAGGTTTAGCCTGACCAATCCGTATCCGCCTCTCTCTGACTGGGCGCCAGAAGATTCGATCATCGTCGAAGACTGTCCCTGAGACGAAGAAGAAAGCGAAGGCTAGGCTCATATGCCGCCATGTTTCATTTACGTGGCGGTGCTTTTTTTATTTGATGAAAAGGTGTAACCTAAAGACAGCTAATTCTTGAGGAGGACGCCATGGATGCGCGTCCCGTGATCTACATTCTGGACGAACCCACGGTCATGGATAGCCTGGCGCTTGCGCTGGCTAATGATCTCAAGGCCGAAGTGAAGCTGGTTCATACAGCTGGGCAGTTCCTTGATGCCTGCCGTGAGAAGAAGCCGAACGTCATCATCGCTGAGCTGAAAGTGCCGTACGGTTCGGCTGCTCAAGAGCTGGGGGGCGAGGCTGACGGACTTCTGCTCTATCCCACCCTGCGTGCCTTGACCAAGCTTTCGAATGAAGGTTTGCTCGATGGTGTCAGCAGCTATGCGACGTACAACGGCGAGGCCTTCTCGGTTACCCGTCTAGCGCGACTGGTCGCAGAGGGCAAGATCAGGGCCGTTCTCGAGAAGCCGTTCGATGACATGGATTTCGTCATTTCTCTCTGCCTGGAGCTGGGACTTCCGAATCCCTATGATGGTGGGACACCGTAAGGATCGTCCTATTACTCGATTCAAGTTGAGGACTAACCAAGTAGTAATCGTGCCGCCATGTTTCATTTACGTGGTGGCGATTTTTTATTTACGAATAGCTTCATAAAAATGATATTACGAATTATTTTTTGCCCTAGCAATAATTCGTAACCTCTAATTAGTGGTTTTATTCGTAAATAGAAAAGCGGCCCGATGTAGCAAAGGGCCGCTCGTGTGAACGGGGACGGGGCTAGAGCATGATGATCATGTCGGGGACTTCGATTCCGTCGGTGGACTTGATCATGCAATGATGCGCCGGCGTGATCCAGTAACCGAGCGGAGTCGACGACTTGTTGGGCGTGTATCGCAGTGGCCGGCACTCGATTTCTGCGATCTTGACGTGGATCGTTCGCGGGACCTTGCTGTCACTCGAGAACAGCCACAAACTTATGTAGTGATCTTCGAGGGAGTACCCGGAAAGTCGCCCCGTCAGACGGTAATATCGGGTATCGTCCTTTATGATGTCGAGAATCACGGTTACAGGGACTTCGCTTTCAAACTTGGCTTTGATCTGTTCGAACATCGCGAGTACCGAAGCTTCCGTGCGACTGTTGCGGTTCATTGGTTCCCTCAACATTGTTTCTTGTCCCAGAATCGGAACATATAAGATTAGCGTAAAAGTTTAATCTTGTCAAGTTTTGTTGCTACGTTTAATGCAATTTTAGAGTAAATAGCAATTCGTAACTTCAATATAGAAGGTTCTATTCGTAAATAAAAAAGCCCCAAACAAGTGAGTAAGCCGGATTCTGTTTTAACTGTCATCTATCTGGTCCTGCAATTGCTTGCAAGATCGAGCGGGCTACCATTCTTGCCCTTGCACTCAAGTAAGGATTTTGCCGTTTCACCCGATGATTTCCGTTTTTCGACGTTATACTTCGGTTTTTCCATTGCTGGAAATCTTTCGAATTGCTTCGTCAGACGTCACTGTTCGCACCTCTATCTCACGATTGACAGGCGTTGGAGCATCTTAAATGTAGCAAATTCGTAGAGATTTGTCAATGTTTTTGCTAAATTTAAATAAAAAAGTACGGGCAGGTCGCGACCTGTCCGTACTTTTTTATTTATCGATAAATTATAATCCAATCTTCTCTCTAACTTCAGCAACTTTCTTACTGGCGATTTTACGAGCTTCGATGCCACCATTTTTTAAAATCGCTTCGAGTTCATTGTCATCAATAGCACTCAGTTTTTTTTGAATCGGCTTGAGGAAATTGACTAAATGTTCGGTTAAACTTTTTTTGAAATCACCATAACCTTTACCAATAAACTTTTTTTCAATGTCTTTGATTGACATTTCTGTCGCCAGGCTATAAATAGTCATGAGATTGGATATAGCTGGTCGCGCTTCGCCGTATTTAATCTCTGAACCGGAATCTGTGACTGCCTTTTTGATTTTCTTCTCGACTATGTCGGGCGTATCTGTCAACGAAATATAATTATATTCAGAACTGGCGCTCTTGCTCATTTTCTTTTCCGGATTATCTAGTGCGCGTAATCGAGCACTTACAGGATTGACATAAACGCCCGGTTCTTTGAAGGTTTCGCCGTAAAGATTGTTGAACTTTTTAGCAATCACGCGAGCAAGTTCCACATGTTGTTTTTGATCTTCACCAACTGGAACGAAATCTGTGTCATACAAGAGAATGTCAGCAGCCATAAGTACTGGATAAGTGAAAAGCCCAGCATTGATATTTGATTTGTGTTGTTCTGATTTATCCTTATATTGAGTCATGCGTTCAAGTTCAGCCATTGGAGTAATGCAGTTCAAAAGCCAAGCCAGCTCTGTGTGTTCTGGCACCGCTGATTGGCGGAAGATCGTTACTCGGGATGGATCTAAGCCGCAAGCGATGTAGAGCTTCGCAAGTTGTTTTATGTTTTCAGACAAGACTTCTGGTTTTTGAAAAACTGTTAAAGCATGATAATCAACAATGCAGCAAAAAACATCCAAATCTTTTTCTTTTTTCAAAAGTTGGATCCAGTTATAGATGGCGCCAAAGTAATTGCCGAGGTGGATGATGCCTGTTGGTTGAATACCGCTAAAGATGCGTTTTTTTGAAGTCATAAAAATGTTATTTTATTCTTTTAGTGTTTTTGTTCTTAATAAAGTTTTTGTCAGAAACAATAGGTCGTCCGATTCGTCTTTCTATTTGTTTCCTTGCCGTGCCGGCCACTTCACCACCGAGACGAGCATCATCTTTTAACCTGGGTAAACCTTTTGAATCTTTAGTGCGATGAATTTCTGTGGTAGTTCTTTCTCCGAGCATTGTGGGATCAATTCAAAGTCGTCCATGTGGTCGCGGAGATTCTCTCGTTTTAAACCTTTAAGTTTTTTGTATTCGTTTGGTTTTAAGCCGAAAGTTGCAGTGGATATTTCCGCGGTTAATATTTCATAATCACGATCAGTTCCAGCGCCCCGTTTATTCCACTCATCGGTTAATTCTTCTCGAACAGCAATCCCGCGCATGCGTTTTTCTATCCAGTCTTCTGGGTATCCTTTAAGTTTGTAGAGTAACTTGGTTCGCTTGGTTGCCAATTCGGGATTTTCTATTTCCTGAATTTTCTCGTACCCTGTTTTTGCGAGCCAACGTTTGAGTGGTTCTGCTTTGGGTGAAGGGATAGATTGAATGATTCTAAACATTATTTCCGTATTGGCACAATCAGTTTTTCTCATTTTGCCGTCAAGCGCAATTAATTTCAACTGGTGACAATTTGTCACCACTTCACTTCCTTCTTCTTTTAGTCTTTGGGATAGCTTGTTCCAGTACTTTCTAGCTTTTAGGTCATCTGATTGTTCAATTAGAATTTGTATTATATCAATAACAGAAAACCACCATTCTTTTTGATAGATAGCTCTTCGTATTGTTTTGCCTTTAAAGATGGCAAGATGATTCTCGGTTTTTTTCACAAAAGAGATTGGTTTGATTTATATCTATAGGTTATCTTTTGATATAAAATTGGTCAAATGAAGGTGTTTTGAGGGTTATTTTTTCTTGTTTAAATTTTTTTCATGCAAATCTGATTAGCGTTTCTTTTGGAAAAAGCTTAGATAGACAATCGGCAAAATCCCAATCGTATTAAAAATTAAAATGACGATAAACCAAGCGAGCTGATTGTTCCGTCCAGTTTTCCACAAAGCGATAGCTTTCCAAACAGCTTCCCAAACAAGTAATGGAATGAGCCAGATTAAAATTGTTGTGTCGAATGGCATAGAATATGGATTAATGATAAATGATGTTTGTCGCGTCGCTCTATTGGAGAGTGACGCGAGTTAGGACTTTGGGTAATTGCCAGGGAGCAGTCGACCATGTCGGGTCAGATAGTTGGTGACATAGCTTGTCGTGTAGCTTACGAATGTCGGTGCGATACAACTGGCTAGGATTTCTGGCGAGTTGTTCCAGAAGTGTGCAATGAGACTGGCTCCAAAAGTCATAGTTGCTGGTACGAGACTTCCGAGGAAGTAAGAAATTAGCGCTGATCGAATCGGAGAGAAATGCTGCACGACTCGAGCCGTAACTCCGGTTGAAAAGAAGCTAGAGATGGCTCCAGCGAGACCAGCGGACATGACATTTTGGTGCATGTGTCCCGAGTTGACCATTATGGCAATGATGCCCTGGAAGATTGCGGAAATCACAGCGAGCTTTACGTTGAACACGTTGTGGTAGAAAAGGAGGACCTTTTCTTTCCAGTTCATGAGCCTCTCCTTGCTTCATTAGATGTTGTAATTATAACAAAAATGGCTATTTCTAGCCACTTTTGCGTATATCTCAAGTTCTATTTAATCTTTTCTGACATCCATAATACATTTCCATCTGGATCTTCAAATTGAGTGAGAATAATTTGACTACTTTCCTTTTTAACACAACGGGTATTTATCTTGACGCCTTTTTCTTCAAGTTTTCTGGTTGCTTCTTCGCAATTATCAACAGAAAAACCAATACCTGGGAGTGGATCAGCCACACATTTTAAAGCCAAGCTGATTTTATCGTTGAGCTTAAGCTCAGACCATTTATCATCTTGATACTCAATTCCAAACCCCATTGTCTTATTGTAAAACTCAACGGCTTTGGCCATGTCTTTTACATGTAGACAGAAGTGACTTAGTTGTGTTTTCATACTTGTTTAGTTATTAATGATTCTTAACTTAGTATAACAAATATGGCTATTTCTAGCCACTTTAGGTAATAACCATTTGGTATGATTAAAATCACTTTTCCTGCTATAATGAATTTAGGGAAAAAATATAAATATGAAATTCTCACTACATTATACTGCGCGTAACGAAATTCAATATGCGGGTAAAATGATTTCTAAATTAAGCTGGTTTACAAAAAACGGTTATAAAATTTTATTACCGAAACAAATAGATGAAAACAGTAAAAAGAGTGAACTCAGTCAAACGGTTTTAAGAGAATTTCAGGTTGCAAAAAGAACTTTTGATAAAATTAAATTCCAGCTTAAAAAAGATTTGGAAAAGAACAGAAAGACGATTGATGCCTTTTTTTTATGTTTCGATTATAAAGTCCCGCTGAAAGTAAATATATATTTTACAATTTATGGACCGGGAGGATCATATTTCCCACCAGATAAAATTATAGTCACGCTTAAAGATAATCCGTCATGGATTTTACAAATGATAATTCATGAAACAATTCATTTAACAATTGAGGAGCCGTTTATAAAAAAACATAAGATTCCTCATTGGGAAAAGGAGGCGATTGTTGATCGTCTTTGTAAAAATAAGATGTTAGAAAATATTTGTTCAAACTATAAATTACAAAAGCAGGCGGGAAAGCTTCCTCAGGAATTGTTATTAAAACTTAAGTTCCATAAAAAGACCCCTCGTTCTTAGAGAAGAAGAGGGGTGTTAGGGGTGGTGGGTCAGTTGCACTGGCCGCAGACACCGTCGCCGCAGTCGCCGTCGCACAGCGAGGCGAACTTGCCGGTGAGACCGACGGGGCGTTCGGCGAAGGTGGCGTCGGAGACCTGCGCGTTGCCGAGCAGCATCTCGGCCGCGGTCTTGATCTGGGGGGTCGTGTCTTGGGTCTTCATGGTGTGGATCTCCACAACGGGGTTCGAGCGAGGACGTCGTTGCTTTGTGCTCATTTAAGAGCGCTGCTTAGTCCTTTGAATTCGTCGCCTCCTTTCACGTAGGCTTGGGGGTCGAATTGAGTCCACTGCAGGGGACAGCCACCACAACATAAATGTCTTACTGGGCATTCCAGACATTTGTGACTGGGTGCGCGGTTGGTGATTTGGAAGAAGTGATCTTGGGAGAGGTAAAGCGTTTGTAATTCTTCAGCTGAGGAAAAATTAACGCCATATTTCCCAAAAGGATAGTCCATCATGTGGTTGCAGAAACCAACTTCTCCCTGCGGTCCAAAGATTAGGCCGCTTTTTTTGTTGACGATGCAGCCTGATGTCAGGCATTTCTTTTCGATGAGAGTCTGAATGAAGCTGCTAGGGAAAAGGCAGAAGGGGATGGAAATCTGGACATTGTAGGTGACAGGTAGCGCATCCAAGCATTCGACAGCTCTCAGGAGCGTTTCGGCCGCGATGTTGGGCTCGAGCATGGAGTGGTTTTCTGGTAACCCAGAGACCAATGTCGGTGAACAGAAGTGCAGGTTGATGAACCTGGCGCCAGCGTAAACAATACTACGTATGGCAGGGACGATCTCGTCTTTTATTTCTTCAGTGATAGTAATCGTTACTCCACCCTTGAAATCGGCGAGGTTGCCGACAGCAGCGCATACTTTGCCGAACACTGGAGCTCCCGTTAACCGTTTGTATGATTCCGGGGTTCCTGCTTTCAACGAGATAACGAGGCTATCAAGTCCAGCAGCGAAGTGTTCTTGTATGATCCGCTTGTCTGCATAGACCAGACCGTTTGTAATCATAACACTGCAAATGCCCGAAGTGCGCAGGTGGGCCAGAACATCCGTGAGGTGAGGATATAACGAGGGCTCCCCACCAAGAAGTTTGCAAGTCTGAGTACCAAGCCCCTGCATGATGTCAATAATCTGGAATGCTTGTTCCAGTTTCATGTCTTGTTCGGAGGTATATCCGCCATCTTGGGCGTAACACCAGCGACAACGTAATTGGCATTTACGGTTAACAGTGAGCCAGCAAGTATTGATAATATGCGGGTTGCACATGTGTGCACTCCTTTCATTTCAAAGAGCTTTTGGCCATCACTCTGATGGTTATTTATATCTTATCGGTATGGCTGATATCTGTCAATTGAGATTTTAGTCATTAACTAAAAATGGTTATTTCTAGCCACTTTATTGATAAATGTCATGGTCACCAATTGAATGGAAGTAAGCCACTTTTCCGTCATCTGAAAGTTCAAAAATTATTCTATATTTATAGCCGATTGAAAAAGCAAGAAATCCCGTAAGTCGGCCTTCGAGTTTATGTGTTTTTAATTTTGAATTAAAAGGATCATGGCGGAAAGTACTTTCAAGCTGTTCTGCTAAATCTTTAATATCGTCTGGAACTTTTTTGTATTCTCTGGCAAATTTAGAACTATAAATAATTTTCATGTGACTGTATTATCGTAAGTCCTTTAAAGAATCAAGAACCTTGCCCTTGCCAGCGGCTAATTCCATTCTACTTTCATTTAATTCACTGAGGAGTTGACTCTCTTGCCAGTTTCTTAATAGGTGACGAAAGAACTCGCTGGTGGAACCAAAGTCACCCGATTTAACGGCTGTTTTTACGGTTTTCGCCATTGCTGATGGCAGGGAAATATTGATTACTTCACGCATATAGTTATAGGTTAGCTGTAATAGTTTGTATTACAACTGTATCAAACAAAAATAAGCTTGTCAACTCTAGGTGTGAAAACAAAAATGGCTATTTCTAGCCACTTTTTTTATTCCATCTCTGGGTTTAATACCCCGTGGCTCTGCCACGGTACAATAAGTGTGTTAAAATGGAGTATATGAGTATATATATCCACAAAAGCCACAATGTGTCAGTGTTGATCTATCATCTGGTGTGTCCAACAAAATACAGACGAGTTGTTATAGATAAGAAAGTGGACATGGTCATCAAGGAAATTTGTGAAGGCATTGAGAAACGATATGAACTACATTTTTTAGAGATCGGGACAGACGAAGACCATGTTCACTTTCTTATTCAATCAGTGCCAATCTACACACCGACAAAAATCGCAACGATAGTAAAAAGTATCAGGGCAAAAGAAGTATTCAAACGAAATCCGGAAGTGAAAAAAGAACTGTGGGGAGGAGCATTTTGGACGTCAGGATATTTCATATCAACGGTTGGACGAGTTGGCAACGAGAAAGCAGTGTTTGAGTATGTAAAAAACCAAGGAAGGGATATGGAATATCAGAAGATACATGAAGAGCAACTAATTCTGGTTTGATGCGACGATACCCCGTAGGCTCTGCCGATATCGTTAAATTTCTGGCGCCTGAAAAGGTGTTTTTTTGTTTAAATTATGCTAAGATAAAGCACTTTAACTAGTTAAACTGGTCAATATGATAAAAAAAACAGAGTCCACATTGTCCAAAATGTGGAGGTTTAAAGACGATAAAAAAGGGTGCTCGGAATGGGTATAATCGATATCAATGTAAAGAGTGTTGTTATTGGTTTAAGATCGATCACCGCAGAAAAGAAAAGCCATTTTGGATTTCCCATATAGATGGAATTCCATTTAGAAAACTCGGTGACCAGCACTCAATGACAGGTGCACAAGCATACAACAATGTTTTCAATGAATTAAAATTATTACCAAAAGAT
>LBYP01000027.1 GCA_000996245.1 Parcubacteria group bacterium GW2011_GWA2_40_23
GATGTTATTTCTTGTTTCCATAGTCATATACGACTACGGTAACCCATTTATGAGCTATCCACTAGGTTTTCGGTAACAGTTTTTATGAGCTAGAACGTTTGATTGACATTATCATCAATCTTCAATAACATTGATGAGGTGCTCTGTTAGTTTAACCTGCCTTGAAGGAGGCTTTCATGGAGCGTTTGATAGAAATCTTGCGGGAGCTCCGACGGGTTGCAATCGTATGCAACCAATGGGGCGACACGGGCAAAGGAAAGCTCGTGGAGCTCGCAATCTACATCTACCTGTACGAGTTGAGTCGAGGCGTGGTCTGGTGTTTCCGTGGTACTGGTGGTCCGAATGCGGGCCATACCAACGTCGTCAACGGTCACAAAGTCATCTTGCACGAGATCCCCAGCGGAATCATGCACGATGCGCACGGCTGTCGTTCGGTCATCGGACCGGGTGTGGTCGTTGATCCGCGGGTTACGGTCGTTGAGTTGAACGAACTGGCCACGATGGGACTCAGCACGGATCACCTGTCCATCTCGCACGAAGCACAGCTCATTCTGCCACAGCACATCTTCCTCGATCGTTACGATCCCAAGACCAAGAAGATCGGCACAACCGGTCGTGGTATTGGTCCGGCGTATGACGACTTCGTGGGTCGGCGCCCGATCTTCGTCAATGACCTGTTGAATCCGGAGAGGCTCGAAGCCAAGATTCGTGCCAAGAACGAGCAGTTGCTGCAGTTGCTTGGCGGATCTTTCGATCGAGCGTTGGCAGAGGATATTCTTATTGACCCGTACTTCGGGCCCGAGAACTTCTTCAATCCAGACACGATCATCGATGTCGATAAGGTAATCGATGCCTGTCGCCGTTGGGCAGAACCGCTGCGCAGGTACATCACGGACGTGAGTGTCTTGGTGCGTTACATCATGGAACACGACGAGACCGTGGTGGCCGAAGGTGCCCAGGGCTTGCTCCTGGGAATCCGTCACGGAACCACCAAGTTCCAGACCCCGAGCGATGCCAGCGCCGCTGGTCTCATCCTCGGTTGCGGTTTCCAGCCGCAGGACTTCGATCATGTCTTCGGCATCGCCAAAGCGCCGTACATGACGCGTGTCGGTGCTGGGCCGTTCCCGACCGAGATGGGTGGGGCGGACAGCGAGAAGCACTGCGCCAAGAGGTTCATGACGCGCGAGCTCGAGGAAAGGACGTTCGGTTCATTCGAGAAATTGTATGCTCAATACAAGGAGGGGGCTCCTGCCTTGTCGGTGCCGGCTGAGTATTACCTCGGTATCGGCGTTCGTATGGAGGGCGAAGAGTTCGGTGCTACCACAGGTCGTCCTCGTCGCACAGGTTGGCTCGACCTCGTAGCGTTGAAGTATGCCGTGGAGGTGAACGGTCCGACGCTGGTCCTGACCAAGTTCGATGTCATGACCGGCATTGATCCGATTCGACTTTGCACGAGCTACATCTACCGCGGACCGGAAGTGAACTATGCCGGACGCATCCTCCGTGATGGTGACGAGATCACGGATTTCATCCGCTTCTCGGAGATCCTCTACAATTGCGAACCGGTCTACCTGGACATGCCGGGCTGGACCAAGGATATCTCCGGCTGCCGTTCGTACGACGAGCTGCCGATCGAGTGTCGCAACATCGTGGACGAGATCGAAAAGCGTACCGTCGGTAAGGTGGTCATCATCTCCGTCGCCGCGGAACGCAACGCGATCATCGTTCGTTAAGTTCTTCCCCGTACTCAGAGCATTCTGGGTACGGGAATTTTTTTTGCCATGATTAACATGATTTTTTTGATTACCAGGCTTAACTTTACAGAGTTTCGTTCCGATTGCGTGGAGAGGGGCGTCGAGGTGAACTTGTTTCAGTATCTTTATTCCATCTCTGGGTTTAATACCCCGTGGCAAGCGCCTCACTTGAACTTTTTCCTGTCACGCGCAGCGTCATTGCGAGGCCGCTCTGGGCAGGCCGAAGCAATCTCCCATATCTAAGCCATTTTGAGCTGCAAACCATGGCCAATGGCCTCACTTGAACTTTTTCCTAAAATAAGCTACTATTTTGATGCATTAATCAATAAATAATTATAAATCGCGTTGAACGAACATTTTTCGTTTAACTCAATAATTAACACTATGCCACTACCATCATTTAGACGGAACAAATCCCATGTCCGTCGTCGTCGTTCACACATGGCCCTTAAGGTTGAAAAGCCAAATGTCTGCGCCAAATGCGGAGCTCCCGTTAAACAACACATTGCTTGCGCTGCTTGCGGAGATTACAAAGGCAAAAAAGTTCTTCGAACAAAAACCGATCTAACATTAAAGCGTGAGGAAAAACGCAAGAAGCAGGAAATAAAGGATAAAGAAAAAATGGCCTCATTAAAAAACAAGTAATAAATTTTTGTTTTCTTGTTTTTTTGCTTTTTTGATTATTTGCTTAATAGTTATTTAAAATATGGATACAACAATCATCATCGCTCTTGTCGCTGCTGTGATTTCAATTGTCTTTGGCATTATTTTAACCAGAAACATTTTGAAACTCAGTTCTGGCAATGAAAAAATGCAAGAAATTGCTAAGGCTATTCAACAAGGTGCGCGCGCTTATTTGAATCGCCAGTACAAAACAATCGCTGTTATCGGCGTTATTGTTTTTATCTTACTTTGGATCTTTTTAGACTTTACAACCGCTATTGGTTTCGTAGTCGGCGCTGTGTTATCAGGCTTAGCTGGGTTCATTGGTATGAATGTTTCTGTTAGAGCAAACGTTCGCACAACTGAAGCCGCCAAGCAAGGTTTAAAGAAAGCCTTGGATGTCGCCGTTAAAGGTGGTTCTGTCACTGGCCTATTAGTCGTTGGTCTTGGCTTACTTGGTGTCGCTGGTTTTTACGCCATTACAAAAGATATTCATGCTTTAATTGGACTTGGTTTTGGTGGCAGTTTAATTTCAATTTTCGCTCGTCTGGGCGGTGGTATTTTTACCAAGGCGGCGGACGTTGGTGCTGACTTAGTTGGTAAAGTTGAAGCTGGTATTCCAGAAGATGATCCACGCAACCCAGCTGTTATTGCTGATAATGTTGGCGATAACGTCGGTGATTGCGCAGGTATGGCTGCTGACCTTTTTGAAACTTACGCTGTGACTGCTGTGGCCACTATGTTCCTTGGATTCTTAACCTTCGGTGCATCTAGTAACGCTGTTGTTTATCCATTATTACTTGGTGCCATTTCCATTATTGCTTCAATTATCGGATTGTTCTTCATTAAATTAGGTGCTCGTAAAAATATCATGGGCGCTTTGTACAAAGGTTTAATCGCAGCCGGTGTTTTATCAGCTATTGGTTTTTACCCAGCTACAAAATGGCTTATGGAAGGCAATGGGATGTTTTCTGTCATGAACCTTTTCTTCTCATCATTAATTGGTCTTGCTGTAACTGGTGCTTTAATTGTTATCACCGAATATTACACTTCAAAAAGTTACAAACCTGTTAAAGATATTGCTCAAGCTTCAACTACTGGTCATGGAACTAATGTGATTGCTGGGTTAGCAGTTTCATTAAAATCAACAGCTCTTCCAGTTCTTGTAATTTGTGCTGGTATTCTTGGTGCTTATTATTTTGCTGGCATCTACGGAATTGCTATTGCAGCCATGGCCATGTTATCAATGACTGGCATCATTGTAACGATTGATGCTTACGGTCCAATTACAGACAACGCTGGTGGTATTGCAGAAATGGCTGGTCTTCCAGAAGAAGTTCGTAACATTACAGATCCATTAGATGCTGTTGGTAATACAACTAAAGCTGTTACTAAAGGCTATGCGATAGGTTCCGCTGGATTAGCTGCAATCGTCCTTTTTGCTGATTACACTCACGCACTAGGCAGCACTGGTGGAAATTTTGCCTTCGTTCTAAGTGATCCAAAAGTTTTAGTCGGATTATTTATTGGCGGATTATTACCATATTATTTTGGTGCTTTAACAATGCAAGCGGTTGGAAAAACTGCTGGTAAAGTTGTAGAAGAAGTTCGCCGACAATTCCGCGTAATTAAAGGCATCATGTCTGGCGAAGCAAAACCAGATTATGCTAGTTGTGTTGATATCGTCACTAAAGCAGCTATCAAACAAATGATTATTCCAGCTTTGATTCCAATTGTTGTGCCAATCTTGGTTGGTTTACTTCTTGGTCCAGTCGCCCTTGGGGGATTATTAGTTGGTAGTATTATCACAGGCTTGTTCGTCGCAATTTCGATGACAACTGGTGGTGGTGCTTGGGATAATGCCAAGAAATATATTGAAGATGGCAACCATGGTGGTAAAGGTTCAGCTGCTCATGCCGCCGCTGTTACAGGCGACACTGTTGGCGATCCTTACAAAGACACCGCTGGCCCAGCGATCAACCCAATGATTAAGATCTTGAATATTGTGGCTTTACTCATTGTTGGTCTTATACTTAAATTCTGGATGTAAAAATAATTGAGAAGATTTTTAAAAGACCTCGCGGTTGCGAGGTCTTTTCGTTTTCCAAAAAACAATAATTCGGAACAATAATTAAATTCTTTTGCTTAATTCTTGTTTTTGGTATCCATAACGAATTATTGAATGCCGTGTCACAAAAATATTATTCGTAACGCATGGAGTATATCTGAAGTTCCGCGATAGCGGGATTTGGATGAATGGCGAGCCGAGCCACGAATCAGATATACTTCAGTTGCACGACTCGAGCGCTAGCGAGAACGCAGCGAGGCAAACGAAGTGCAGAGTTGCGACTGTAAGGAGCAATTTTGTGCAACTATACGTTATCCGTAATTGGTAATTTGAAAAAATATCCCCCGCCGTTCACGAACAGCGGGGGAGAAAAGTATCCAAGTACAAAGACCCCAAGGGTCACGGCTGCATGGAATTGCGGGAGAACACGCGCCCGTACTCAGACCAGAAGCTGAGGCCGACCTCACGGGCGCGGAAGTCCCAGCCGTAGTCAAACCAGACGACGCCGAGGGCGCGCAGAACTCGGTCACTATCGCGAACATAGAAAATGTTCGCTTTCCCGTCATTTAACAGTGACCCGCTTTGACCACGACCTTGCTGAGTCATCTGCGACCAGACTTCAGCGAGCAAAGTCTCAACCTTGTCTTCTCCGCCCAACACATCGATGATATCCGTGTCAGATGCTCTTCGCGTCAGCACGTGGTAGTTGAGCGTCGAACCAGTATGCGATTCTACGACCATATCCCCGAAACGCGAAAGAAAAACGCCCCCTACGCCGGAAATCAAGGGTCCAGCGGAAGGATCCTTGTTCTTCTTGAAGCGATCACTGACCAAGAAACGCTCCGTCAGGGCTGGCACCGTGCTGGTGCCAACGAACTTGAGACAAGACTTCTTGACCACTTGAACGGACGGCTTGCTTTGCTCACTCGGAACCGACGTACCACGACAGGATTTGACCTCTGCTAACACCGCAGGAACCTGATCATCCGACACGTCCGCTAGCAATGTGAGAATCCCTTGCACGAGCGTTTCCCTGTTCATGGGTTTCCTCCCCTGTTGGTTTAACCAAGCCTCCGCTTACACAAGAAAAAACATTAACATATAAAAATGCTTAAGTAAAGCCAAGTCTTGTTTTTTGGCTAAGATATGCTACAATTGACGAACATTATTAATCCTTTAAATTTATGAACATTGTAAAAAAAGATCTTCCTAAAAAGCAAATCGAGCTTCTTTTTGAATTAACAAGCGAGGAACTTAAGCCCTTTGTAGAAACTGCCGCCCAAGAAATTTCAGCTGAAAAAAAGATTAAAGGCTTTCGACCAGGCAAGGCGCCCTACCAAATGGTTATCAATGAAGTTGGCGAAATGGCTATTTACCAACGTGCCTCAAATTTAGCAATTACTAAAACTTATTTTGATTATATTGAAAAAGAGAATATCGAAGTGATTGATCAACCTTCAATTGATGTTTTAAAACTTGCACCAGGCAATCCTTTTGAATACAAAGCCACAGTTTCGTTGATTCCACAAATCGAAATGTGTGATTTTGAAAAAATAAAGATTGCCGCCCTTCCAGCGATAAAAGTTGAAGATAAAGACATTGAAAAAACCATTGCCGATTTACTCCGGATGAGAGCTACACAAGTTTTGACTGATGCTGCTTCCAAAAAAGGCGACATGATTGATGTTGATTTTGATACTTATATAGACAGTGTACCGATAGAAAATGGCTCAGCCAAAAAACATAACCTCATCATCGGCGAAGGCTACATGATCCCCGGCTTTGAAGAAAATTTAATTGGGCTTAAGAAAGATGAAGAAAAAGAATTTGAATTAACTTTTCCAGAAAAATATCATGAAAAAAGCCTCGTTAATAAAAAGGCTAAATTCAAAATTAAAGTTAATGCTGTTTATGATGTTCAATTACCTAAAATGGATGATGAATTTGCCAAAGGTCTTGGCTTAAAAGATGCTGAATCATTAAAGAAACATATTACAGCTAACATTGAACGTGAAAAACAAGTTCAAGCTGAACAAAAACAAGAATTGGAAATTATTAATTCCCTAATTGAAAAATCTAAGTTTGAAGATATTCCAGAAGTTTTAATAAACCAAGAAGCGCACAAGATGGTTCATGAAATGGAAGATAATATTGCGCGACAGGGCATGGATTTCCAAAACTATTTACAACACATCAAAAAAACTGAGGCTGACCTTAAACTAGATTTTGTGCCAGATGCCATCAAGCGAGTTAAAACTGCACTCTTCATGAGAGCTTTTGCCAAGAAAGAAAACATTGAAGCAACTGAAAAAGAAGTACACGAAGAACTTGATAGAACTTTGGCTAGCTACAAGTTAAATCCAAATTATGCCGCAGAAATTGGCCGCATTGAAGAAAATCTAAAGACTGAAAATGCTTACCATTACTTCGCTAATTTGATTGCTAACCGCAAAACCATGAACCGTCTTAAAGAATTACTCGTCAAATAACTTTTTCAAAAAGTAGCTAAAACCAGCTACTTTTTGTTATAATGTCTATATTGGGGAAAGCAATAAGGGACAAGCGTTAAGGGTAAAAATAACTTACCCTTTTCCCATACCCCTTACCCCATAATTCAATTATTTCCCGTTTATGAAAATAGCCATCTGCGCCGACTCGCACGATAACCTCGTCAACATCTCTAAATTCCTTCATTTTTGCAACATGAATGATGTCGAAGTTGTTTTACATTGCGGCGATTGGTGTGCACCCTCAACTTTAGCTTATTTCCGAGAGAACTTTACGGGCGATATTTATGGAGTTTACGGAAACGTCCATGACGATGCTAAAGTGGTTCAAAAAAAAGCCAAAGAGAATAAAATCATAATCAAAGAGGACAAATTAAGAATCAAGATTGAAAAACTCAATATTTTGCTGACCCATTATCCTGAAACTGCACAAAGAATTGCTAAAACAAATAAGTATCACATGATTTTCTACGGCCACAATCATAAACCCTGGAAAGAAGTTATAGCAAAAACGTATGTTATTAATCCAGGAACTTTAGCCGGCATGTTTTACCGAGCCAGCTTTGCTCTTTATGATACTAAAACCAGAAAATTAGAACTTATAATTCTCGATGAATTAAAATGATGTAATTCATCTCTCGACAATAAACATTTTGAACAACTTGAACCATGCACCATAAAGTGTCCCCTTTAGATGCACGGCAGGCAAGTGAAACGATAGAACAATTAATAATTATTAACTATGCTCCTCGAGATCAACACAACGAACCCCGAATATCCCAAAATAAAACAGGTCGTCACCAAGCTTAAGCTAGGCGGCGTGATTGTTTATCCGACAGATACAATCTATGGATTGGGTTGCGACATTTTTTGCGCAGAAGCGATTGATCAAATTTATAAGATAAAAAATAAAAAAGCGACTGGCTTTAGTTTTGTTTGCTCTGACCTAAAAGAAATCGCTAAATATGCGGTTGTCTCCGACACCGCTTATCGAATCATGAAAAGAGTTTTGCCCGGACCTTACACTTTTGTTTTTAAAGCCACTAAATTAGTTCCACAACGATTAATTCCAGAGAAGAAAACCGTGGCCATTAGAATTCCAGATAATACCATTTGTCTTGAAATTGTGAAACAACTCGGACATCCGATTGTTTCAACAAGCGTCAACATTAGCAGTGAGCCAAATTACTCTGATCCGATGGGAATTGAAAAAGAATTTGGCAATAAAGTTGATCTTGTTATTAATGCTGGCGTTCTTGAAAATGAACCATCGACAGTCATTGACTTCACGACAGACAAACCAACTTTAATTCGATCCGGCAAGGGTTCAATCGACTTTCTCGACATTTAATCTTCAATATGCGTACACTAGTATTTAATGGAAAGTTTGGCTATCTCAAAAATAATATTTTTTCCGGTACTGTTGTTTTCTGCCATTTCGAAGACACCGACAGTACAAAACTGCTGTTTAAAGCTGCTTGGAAATTTGTAAAAATGTCTAGTGGAACTTTGATTCTTATCCCCTTTACTCATCTATTCGAAAAATGCGCTAATAAAGAACAAGCATCCCAACTATTTAATAAATTCACTGGTGAATGCACACGACTGAAGCCATCCGCTGTTGTAGTTATCCCCTTTGGAATAGAAAAAGAATTTATTCTATATGCACCGGCAAAAGATTCTGCGATTAAATTTATGAAATTCTAAAATATGGACGATTCAGACAAAATAAAAACTTTTTACGAAGACTATTATGCTGATTATGATTCCTACATGCAAAAAACTGGCCATTATAAGGCACAAATTTCTATCATCGATCAGCTCGACGACCAAATATCAGAACCAATTTTAGATGTAGCTTGTGAAACTGGTATTCTAATCAAAGAGCTTTTAAAAAAATACTCAAAAATATCAGGAAATGATTTTTCTTCTACTATGTCAGAAACTGCTCGGATTAAAACCTCCCTTCTTATTACAAATGAAAATGCTGAAATCCTAAATTCTTACAATCAGAAATTTAAAACAATTATTTGCTGTAATTGTCTTTATTATTTGATAGACAGAGATAAAGCAATACGTCGGTGACCGAATTATTAGAAAAAGATGGTAAAATAATTTTTCTTGAAGAATTCCCTTTTATGAAACCTGCCCGATTAGACATGGAAGAACATGCAGACGAACTCATGTCATTGATTTCTCCACTAGCACCCGACGAAATTGAACACTTGATGAACAAAAACTGTTTTAGTCTTGGCATAAAAGTAAAAACAAAAATTGATGAACACCATGACTTATTTGGTTTGGTCTTTTCACTAGAATCATAAGTTTTTTGTTTTCTTGCTTTTTTGCTTGCCGTGCACTTAAAGGGAACACTTTATAGTGCATGGCTTTCTTGATTATAGTCTCTTGATTTTCTCTATATTCCTGTTAAACTAAAATCAGCCTGACACCTCTGGCGAAGGTGTGCCTCTTGGCTAGCCAACCACCCGTTGCGGGGGCAAGTAGTAGCGCACGAACGCCCTGTGTACGCCATGCGACTGCAACTCGTCGCCAGAGTACGCGCGCGATTCTCGCCGCGAAAAGCCTTGTACACACCGCCCGCACTACGCACCGAGCTCCTCTCGGTGCGGAAGAGATCATTCTACGGGTGGTCTTTTTTTTACAAATGAATTAAGCTTATAGGAGCTAGCTTCTAGCTTTCAGGTACTGTGCATCTTATAGTTCAGCACCTAGAAGCTAAATTACTAAAAGCTAGAAGCTTACTAAATATGTATATAAATGTCTCAGTCACAACCCGCGCCTCCAAAAACGAAATTATCAGAATCGGTGATAATACTTTTAAGGTTTATGTAACTGCTGTGCCGGAAAAAGGTTTGGCTAACAAAAAAATAATCGAACTCTTGAGTGATTATTTAAAAGTTTCTAAGTCGTTGATTAAAATAAAGGCTGGTGCCACATCAAGAGAAAAACTTTTTGAGATTGCATAAATATTTTTTGAAAATAATTCCGGCCAACCCTGTTTGAAGAGTTGGCCGGTTTTTTATTGACTAACGACACGAACGTTGGCGCGGTCTTCCGCTACCCCATATTTGCGCAACAAACGCGACATATTGATCTCAATTTCAAATGGTGGAAAGCGTTTCTCCAGCCAAGGATCCAGACACTTTTTAAAAAACAGCTTTGTCAAAAAGACATAAATTACAAATGGCAGTACAGCAATAACAAAGCTCAAAAGATGGTAAACTAGAACTTCTCCAAAAGAAAACTGAACCATGGTTTGATGATCGGTCATGAAAAACCACACTGGCATTTTAACAGTAAAGATGCACACGACATAAAATACAGCAACGAGCACTGCAACAATAGCTATGATCCAAAAATACCATAAGAATACCGCGTTGCATTCACGGATTTGCTTTTCGCACAGTTCATTCCAAAGAACAAAGTCAAAATTTTCCATCAAGACGATACGCTTACCTCGATAAATAGATTTGCAGTGCGGACATATGAAACGCTCGTAGTTTGGTTCCATAACTCACCTCTTTTTAAATTCGACGGTAAGACTTTCCCACGTAAATCCGAATTGCGAAATGTCGCAAATCTGTTTCACTTCTTCTCCAAGATAAATCCAATTCTCTGGCCAACTACGAGCTGGTAAAATGATATGTCGCCAGGCCAGCATCTAAATTCGACGGAAGTAACTTCTGGAGAGTATTTTGTAGAGAGCAATGCAACACATTTTTTTACCTGCTCAATGGCTACTAATCCCAACTAATCCAACTTGCTGATGCTCATTTCCTCAGCCTGAAAAAGTAATGGCAGCCACATATCTTTCTTTGATTCGTTCACAGTAAACGTTGCCACGATGTTTCTTTCATTTTCTGTAATTACGAAACTGAAACTTTTATGAGTACACTTCAATTCTCCAGATTCAAGTAACGCAGAAAACCAGAAGCCACCTTGAGTATGTTCTATCTTTGTTTCTGTTTCTACGCAAATAGCAATTCCCTCTCTCTCAAATTCATTTTCCGAAACATACGAAGACATAGTGAACATGATCCCAACGAGGACTAATAGGCTCAACAACTCCCAAACGATTTCCTTCCACATAATTTTCTCATCACGTGCAATGTTAACCGCACCCAAAACAAGCATGTAGAGAAGAATTATTCCAAATGAAATCAAGTTGTTTTGTACACCGAAGATTGCAGTATTGTAGCAGACGATTCCCCAAAGTACGCCAGCAGAAGCTAGAAGCAAGGAGACCAAACTCGCGAGTCGCATCGCTCACCTCTTGGTTGTTTGTTGTCAACGAACGCAACAAATGATTATATGAACAATGAGTACAATCGTCAATAATGACAAATACGTAGATTAACTAATTTTAGTTATTTTAAAGCATACTTTAAGTTATTTGTCATTATCATTGACAAATTACTATAAAAGATTTACTATTTTTATATATGGACAATACTTTAATCAACCTACTTGAAGAAACAGGATTCACAAAGAAAGAAGCTCAAGTGTATTTAGCTTTATTAGAGTTAGGACAAGGATCAGTCAGTCAAATTGCGGCAAAGACGGAGCTAAAGCGTTCAATTATTTATGTTTTAATCGAAGGATTAACAAAAAGAGGTTTTGTTTCGGAAAACAAACAAACAAAAGTGAGCCGTTTTACTGCAGCTGATCCAACAAAAATACTTGGCTACCTTCACACTGTAACCACAAACTTTAAAGAAATGCTTCCAATGCTACGAGGCGTTTACAACAAAGCAGACAAAAAGCCAATCATAAATTACTTTGAAGGCAAAAAAGCAGTTCTTAGTATATTTAGAGAGATAAACTATAGTGACAGTCCTCGATTCTTTACTTCTAATGAACTTCTTGCAAAAATCATGCCAGAAGAAGTAGAATCTTGGATAAATGGAATCAGAGCAGGATCATTCATAAAAAATGCTAAGCACATAGTGTCAGATACTCTCGCCGACCATGAGTATGCAAGAAGCATAAACGGCTTCAATGGCAATCAAGCCCATCTTCTAGGTGATGGACAGAAAGTAGAAATTGACCTTTCCTTATATAACAATAAGATTGCACTGACATCACTGTCAGAGAAATTATACATTATTGTCATAGAGTCAAAAGAACTGTACCGGGCGCTTTCCTTGATGTTTGACCTGGCCTGGGAACAAACTAAACCACTTAAATAGCACATAAATCAAAAATTGTTCCACGTGGAACAATTTTTGTTATATTTCATATAATATTAAATTGTATAGACTGGTGTGTACAAATAAGCCGTTTTTAGGCCTTTCTCCACAGTTTATCCTCATTATCAGTATATTTTATGTCCTTTTTCATCAGAATCTGACCACATTCACAAACACGATTCTGCGTTAACAACATATTTACGACAAAGCAATTAAAATCTATTTTTCAGTAAACAACTTGTACGGAAACTACTCATTTCTCTCACGTTCTAAGTAAACATCATATAAGAGTAGGGACTGGTTTCCCACGAACCCGACGAGAAAAAGGAGAGTAGCGTATTCTCAATCTAAGGGTTTACTGTAAAGTCACCCTGCAGTATAAAAAGTATTCCGTGTAGTATAAAGTATAAACTTTAACTACAGGACAAGTCTCTTTTTAACTTCAGAGTAAACGCAAGAAACATTTACAGTGAATGGCTTGCCATAAAGTCACGCGTAGCGTGTACTTTATGGTGCCCCCAAAGGGAATTGAACCCCTATCTTTTCCTTAGGACGGAACAGCTCTATCCGTTGAGCTATGGGAGCTCCGAAGTAGAGACGAAGTCTCACTGAGGGCGAACCCGAATCTGAGACCGCTCTACATAGAAAATTGTTCCACGTGGAACAATTTTGCTTATTTAAACAAACTATTTACAATTTTTATAATAAAGTTAGGTACTTGGTTGTGTCGCAAAATGGAATTACAGTCTCTTTTTTTAACTAACTTTAGGTAATGGCTTACCATAAAGTCACGCGTAGCGTGTACTTTATGGTACCCCCGGCAGGAGTCGGACCTGCGTATCCAGCTTAGAAGGCTGGCGTTCTATCCGTTGAACTACGGGAGCACTGCAGTAGAGGCGAAGCCACACTGCAGTGTAAACCCTCTTTAAGAGTATTAATACTAGAAAAACCAAGCTCATTTTTCAACTTTTCGATGTCATCACCCTGTAAAAGCTTATTAACTAAATAGGTATTTCGGATAATCTGAGGGGTAACTCTTTTCTTGAGGTTTGCATGTTTAGCATAACGCTCAATTGTTCTTTCAATGCTGCGTGCGCTCAAACCTTTCGGAGCTTTTCTTCCACTGATTGCGTTATCATGACTTATAAATAAAAATTGATTTTTATCTTTACGCTTTGATAAATATTTTTGCAAAGCCTCACTCGCTTGATTTGAAAATATTAATTCTCTTTTTTGTTTTCCCAAATTTATAAAAATAAATTTGTTTTTCGATTTATCGATTTGATCTCGTGTGGCATTGGCCAGTGATGACACTTTTAATCCAGTGCAAAATAGCATTTCTAATACAGCTTTGTCACGTAAAGTTATCAAAGTATCTTGATTAACTTCGTTCGGTGCTTCGAGCAACAAAACGAGTTCATCTTTCTTAAGATATTTGAGATTTTCTTTGCTAATTTTAGACAATTTAACATCAATAGCGCGAAGACCTTTAAACCCTTTTCGAGTAGCAAATTCCATCAAGCCACGAACAGCAATTAAATAATAATTTGCAGTTGATTTGTTCAGTAATGTTTTACGAATCGGGTCTTTAAAATTCTCCAACCACGCACGGTAACTTGCAATAACCTTGAAATCAATTTGATTGAAATCCGTAACATTATTTTGATCTAACCATTTTAAAAATCTTTGCAAATATAAATCATAATGCTCCACTGTACGTGCAGTTCTTTTTTTTCGTTCTTCAAGATCGCGAATAAAATCATTCGCCAATTTTTTTATTTCGTTCATCATATTTTCTGACACAATTGTCGCATGTGGGCTGGTTTTGTCAATTGGTTGCGAATAAGACATTTTTATATGGATGTTACGAATTACTGTTTAACAATTAGATGCTAACAGTAATTCGTAACTTCCAATCCTACTCCGGAGAGATTCCAGCCTGAGGTGCTTTCGTAAACTCCGACAGGATGCACGCGACCATCTACTGCAGGGCAATGAAAGATATTCGGCTTCCCGCAACCTGTGAGGGTAGCGGAGTCCTTGATCATCAAGCACCAGATAGCCCAAAGGGAAACTTCAACCTTTGTCTCGCCACCAAGAATGTAGAAGAGAGTTTCTGCAGGAGTGTCCCCGATCAAGGAAGAGTGACGTAGTTTTGTTGCCCTGCATGGAGCGATTTCCTGCCCTCCAAAGAGTCGCCGAAAACACAGATCCATTTCTGCGATCTTGATCCCGAAGGCGATCTCACGGCCGGCCTGGAAATGATCATCGACCTTGAAAGGCGTCGACAGAATAGGGATCTCCACTGTTCCTAATGACTGAAGGAAGTCCGTCCGGTCCATTTTTTACCTCGAGGTTAGGTTTGATTAAAGATTCGGATTCCACCAAGCATAGTCACAGCTGGACCTATTCATACATTCCGCCTTGATAGTAACACCAAAGGCACCCGTCTCCGTTGTTTCGACTTTGCCTTGGCATTTGGGACATTTTTCCGGATGATGTGCACGAATACGTCTGCCCTGATTCCTTGCCTCAAGGGCATCAGAATTAAAACCGCTCATGGGTGACTCCTGATTCTGGACTGATTACATCTTATATGGAAATAATCTTAACAGTCAAACTTCAATCAAGAAAGCAAAAAAACAAGAAAACAAAAAATTGACCACGGGGAACTTCTTGCTTCTTTGTTTTCTTGCTTTTTTGATTATAGTCATCTATCTGCCTTCGGCCTTGCAAAACCATTCTTTTCATGCTATATTATGAACACAATAATTAATGCCTCTGAGGCCCCAGCTTTGTCTATTCATAGAATACGAAACTAGGCTCTGGAGTGCGCCAACACATGTTAGATCCAAAAAAGAAGCAAGCCATTATCAACAAGTACAAAAAGCATGACTCTGATACTGGTTCTGCAGAAGTCCAAATCGCAATCTTGAGTGAAGAAGTCAAAGAATTGACCAAACACTTAAAGACACACAAGCACGACCATTCATCTCGTCGCGGTTTACTCAAAAAACTTGGTGAACGCCGCCGTCTAATGCGTTATTTAGAAATTGACAATCAAGAAAGTTATAAAAAATTGATTGAAGATTTAAAAATCAAACCTTTGAAACGCGAACAAAAAGTAGAACTCTTTGAAGAAGGACTTGAAGAAGAAGATGAAACGAAAGTTGAACCAGAAGAGGAAAATTCAACAGAAGAAACTGAAGAATAAAAATAAGCCTCCTAGTGAGGCTTATTTAGTTCATAAATTAATTAATTAATTAGTTTCACTGGCCATCAGATAGGTAGATTTCTCAAAAGAAATCTAAAATTTGGTGGTCAGCAAAAATTTATGCAAGAAAAAATTTTTAAGACTGAGTATGCTGGCCGCAAACTCACTGTCAAAACCGGCCATTTGGCCGCTCAGGCAAATTCCAGTTGCACTGTTCAATACGGTGACACTGTAATTTTAGCCACTACTGTCATGAGTAAAGATGCTCGCGATGGTGTTTCGTTTTTTCCACTCATGGTGGAGTACGAAGAAAAAATGTACGCTGCTGGTCGTATCAAAGGTTCACGATTCATTAAACGTGAAGCTCGCCCAACGGACGAAGCGATTTTAGTCGCTCGCATGATTGATCGTGGCTTACGTCCATTATTCAACGAAGCGATTCGTTGCGACATCCAAGTAATTTTAACCGTGCTTTCTATTGATGGAGAAAACGATCCAGACGTACCAGCGATTATCGCGGCTTCAATTGCCCTACACATTTCCGACATTCCTTGGAACGGACCATTGGTTGGCGTACGCGTCGGACAAATCAATGGCGAATGGGTTTTAAACCCAACAAATGCAGCTCGTGAAAAATCTACTTTGGATATTGCTTTCTCTGCCAGCGCTGACAAAGTTATAATGGTAGAAGCAGCTGCAAATGAAGTTGATGAAAAAACTGCATACGAGGCTTTTGCTTTTGGCTTAAAACACGCCAAACCAATGATCAAATTCATCGAAGATATCCGCAAAGAAGTTGGCAAGGAAAAAATGAAATTAGAATTAACTGAAGTTGAGTGTCCAGAAAATTTAGACGACAATCAAAAAGTTAATGCTGAAGAAATTGCTAAACTTCAAGAAGAATGCAAAGCTAAAGCTATTGAAAAACTAAATGAATTTTTGTTCAATATTCCTAAGGGCAGTAAACGTGCTCGCAAAGATACTTTGCATCAAGTTTACGATATGCTTGAAGAATATTTATTGGAAAAACAAGTTGGCAAAGAACGTCGTAAAAAGGTTATGGAGTTCTTTGAACCTTTTATCGATGAACAAATTACAACTGCAATTCTTGAGCGTGACCAACGTGTTGATGGCCGAAAATTAAATCAAATCCGTCCACTCGAAGCTAATGTTGGACTACTTCCACGTACGCATGGAACTGGTTTATTTGATCGTGGCGAAACGCAAGTTCTTTCCGTCGTGACTCTTGGCGCGCCCGGCGACGAACAAACATTGGATGGCATGGAAACTTCTGGCAAAAAGCGCTACATGCATCACTACAATTTTCCTCCATACTCAGTTGGTGAAGCTTCTCCCATGCGTGGCACAGGCCGACGTGAAATTGGTCATGGTGCCTTAGCCGAAAAAGCTCTTGTGCCAGTTTTACCAGACAAAGACAAATTTCCATATACGATTCGTGTTGTTTCCGAAGTTTTAGGCTCAAACGGATCCAGCTCTATGGCTTCTACTTGCGGTTCAACTTTGGCTTTAATGGATGCTGGTGTACCAATTACAAAACCAGTGGCGGGTATTGCCATGGGTATGGCCTCAAATGAGAAAGGCGATTATAAAATTTTAACTGATATTCAGGATTTGGAAGATGGTAAGGGTGGAATGGATTTTAAAATCGCGGGAACTTGTGATGGTATTACCGCCATTCAAATGGACACGAAGACTCTCGGCATCTCACTCGAAATTATTGAAAAAACTTTAGCACAGGGTAAGGATGCTCGTTTAGAAATTTTAGACGTAATTACTAAAGCTATTCCTGCTCCACGTGCTGAACTTTCTCAATATGCTCCACGTATTGAAATTCTACATATCAATCCAGAAAAAATTCGTGATGTTATTGGACCTGGGGGAAAGATGATTAACAAAATTATTGATGAAACCGGCGTCAACATCGACATCGAACAAGACGGCTCTGTCTTTATTACTGCCACAGAACCTGCTGGCATGAAGAAAGCTGTAGAATGGATTCAAAGCTTGACCAAGGAAGCAGTCGTCGGCGACACTTATGAAGGAACAGTTGTCAAAATCATGGACTTCGGCGCGTTTGTAGAAATTTTCCCTGGCACTGACGGCATGGTTCATGTTTCTGAAATTACTGACAAGGAACGAGTTTCTGACGTCAACAAATACTTAAAGGTTGGCCAAGTTATCAAAGTAAAGGTTATGAAAATTGATGACCAGGGCAGAATAAATCTTTCGATGAAGAAAGTTTAAGTAAATTTAAAAAAGATTTCGCTTGAAGCGAAATCTTTTTTGTTAAAAGAAAGCAGCCACACCCGTGAGGTGTGGCTGCAAAGGATCCAAGACTCCAAGGGTCAGGCTGCAGGGATGGAATTGCGGGAGAACACGCGCCCGTCCTCAGACCAGCGCGTGCCGGCGTCGATCTCAAAGGCGTTGACGAACCAGCCGCTGCCAAACCAGAAGACGTAGAGGGCGCGCAGAACCCCGTTGACGTCGAAGGCATAAAAGATATTTGCCTTGCCGTCGTTTAGCAGAAGCCCGCTTTGACCACGGCCTTGCTGAGTCATCAG
>LBYP01000028.1 GCA_000996245.1 Parcubacteria group bacterium GW2011_GWA2_40_23
AACATCTAAACGGTAAATGTTCACTCCAGGTGAGTATTAAAAAACAGGCCAAATGGCCTGAAATACTGGGCATAAAAGCACCCAAAATTAAACGGTAACCTCACCGAGAACCACTTGTGGCGTGTGTTGCGATTGATTCGCGCTTCTGGCAAGCTTGGACTCTTTCCAGTCCTCTTCTCCAATTGCCACATTCTCGACGCGCCCAGAATCGACGCTTTGCTCGAAGCAGGGTTGCAGCGGATGACGACAGCGTTCTACGGACCGGATGCGGCCACGCACGACAAGTTTCGTGGTAAAGCGGGATCGTTTGAGGCGCAATCGCAGGCGATGCGCTACTTCTGTCAGAAAAAGAGAGAAGCTCCTGGAAGCTTTGAGCTGATCATCTCGATCGTCATCTTCAAGGACAACTTTCGGCTTCTGCCACAGATGATCGAGTACATCGGTCAGAACTTTCCCGAAATTGATCGACTCGAGTTTTTCCCGATCAAGGAATACAGCGAGCTGTTCTTGAGTCTGGAAGATCTTGGAATCATGAAGACGCAACTGATGGACGCGATCCGTCCTATCTTGAAGAAGTACAACTTCTTCGCGGCTGAGCGCAAAATCCAGGAAATCTTTCTGGGTGATGCTGATCGTGGTGTGTACGGTGAACTGCCGTCTCGGTGTTACTCCTGTCTCTCATCCATCTACGTCAATGGCTGCGAGGGGTTGGTCTATCCCTGTGGCCACATGGCTGACTATGCCGAAAGGCATCCTGGCAAGGCAGTGGTACTTGGCAGGGTCGGTGAACCTCTCGATTTGTCACAGGTAGGCGGGCTTCCTTTGCCAGAGTGTGAGGTCATTTGCGGACCCATGCTCAAGAACCACAACCTCCGTACAAGCAAGGCGCTGGGGATTCTTCATGGGGCATCTGATCTCGGTGATATCCTGGGGCGAAACAATTACGAGAATGCGCTCTTGATGCGCCTGCACGAAGGCTACATCGCCATGCGAGAAGGCACGGCGGCTTTCCGTCGATCGTAAACAAGGGAGTGGCTGATCATTTGGCCACTCCTGTTCTATTCGTAAAAAGTTGACATATTTTTTTATTATAGTAATATGTATTACAGTGTAATACAATAAACATATGCGTTGTGTCGTCTCACTCTCATTATCAAAAGAACTCTGCCAAGAAGTTGAAAAACAAATGAAGAAGCTTAAGTTCGAAAACAAAAGCGAATTCATTCGTTATTTATTACGTTATTGGTTAGAGCAGCAAAAAAAAGAAAATAATTAATCTGGATGCGGAAGTGTTAAAAGCTGAAAGCTCTTATCATTTTTAGTCATCAGATTTCAACTTATGGAATTAAACGATCAAAATTTTGAACAAGAAGTTCTAAAGTATACAGAAGGTCCAGTTCTTGTGGATTTCTATGCACCGTGGTGTGGGTCATGCAAAGTGCAAGGACCAATTCTCGACACTCTAACTGAAGAATTAAAAGACGGACAGGCACGAATTTTTAAAGTAAACGTGGAAGTCGCACCCTCAATAGCCGAAAAATATGAAATCATGAGTCTGCCAACTTTAATTATTTTTCGTAACGGAGAAGTTAAGGAAACCCTCATAGGTTTAAATAATGCAGGAGTTTTAAAAGAGAAATTAGCTAAATATCAATAATATGCAGAAATACGACGTCATAATTATTGGTGGAGCTTGTGCGGGACTTAGTGCAGCACTCTATACTGCTCGTCGGGCGTTAAAAACGATTGTTTTGACACGTGATCTTGGAGGGCAAGCAGCGATAACAACAGAGATCGAAAACTATCCCGGTGTTGTTTCTGTTTTAGGCCCCGAACTAATGAATAGATTTAAAGAGCAAGCCGAGAAGGCCGGTGCTGAAATTAGGCTCACCCAAGTAAGTAGTATCGTCAAAGAAGGCGACGAATATGTTGTTAGCGATGGGGTTGAACAATATCAAGCACCAGCACTGATTCTTGCTTTTGGATTAACACATCGAACTCTCAATGTTCCTGGTGAAAAAGAATTAACTGGTCGTGGAGTTGCGTACTGTGCCACTTGCGACGGACCATTATTCAAAAATAAAATTGTGGCAGTTGTTGGTGGCGGCAACTCTGCGCTGGAAGCAACAGATTATTTATCTGATATTTGTCAAAAGGTTTATATGTTTGTTCGTGCAGATAAATTCCGCGCGGACGAAGTTGGTATGCTGGAACAGGTTAAGAATAAGGCAAATGTTGAGATTCGATTTAATACTTCTATCACTGAAGTTATCGGAGAAAGAAAGGTTGAGAAAGTTAAGCTCAACGATGGATCCGAGTTAGAGCTAAACGGTGTATTTGTCGAAATAGGTTATGCTACCCAAACTGAATTTCTTCACAATTTAGTGGAGCTTGATGCGCGTGGCCAAATTATTGTCGATCAAGAGGCTAAAACTTCATCTCCAGGAATTTTTGCAGCCGGGGACGTAACTAACATCCCATTTAAGCAAGCAGTTATTTCTGCTGGCGACGGTGCTAAATCTGCGCTTTCGGCGAGTCGTTATGTAAAAAAATTAAAAGGTTTAGAAGATAAACCAGATTGGAATAGGTAACAAGTGAACGGTGTCATATATCACATATCATGTATCAGAAATTAAGACAGATGTTTTTGATACATGTTACATAATACATGTCATCGTAATCTTTTTGTAACTATTAGTAGATTAGTAATAATATTTGTAATTAGTATTTTATGCAAAATCAATTTGAAAATGCTTTGCAGCAATTAGACAAAGCCGCTAAAGTCATTAATCTTGAAGAAGAAGTTTTAACACAACTCCGAACTCCAGATAGAATTTTACAAATCAAAGTGCCGGTTGTCATGGATGATGGTAGTTTAAAAAATTTTGAAGGTTATCGTGTCCAACATAATAATTGGGCTGGACCATATAAAGGCGGATTAAGATATTTCCCCTCAGTCGATTTGAATGAAGTTAAAGCCTTAGCTCTTTGGATGACTATCAAATGTTCAGTCGCGGGAATTCCTATGGGCGGCGGTAAGGGCGGTATTACAGTTGATCCTAAAAAATTAAGTCCTGGCGAATTAGAACGCATGACAAAATCATTTGCGCGAGCTCTCGCACCAAATATCGGCGCGCAAGTTGATGTCGCAGCGCCTGATGTTTATACTAATGGACAAATCATGGCGTGGATTTTGGATGAATATACAAAAATAACTGGTAAGGAAGAATTAGCTTTGATCACGGGTAAACCAATGGAACGTGGTGGTAGCGCCGGACGTGACCGTGCTACAGCCATGGGTGCATTCTATGTTTTGAAAGCTTTGCTTGAAAAAATAAATTTAAATGTGTTTGAAACAGCGATTGCAATTCAAGGTTTTGGTAATGCTGGTGGTGTTATGGCGGAGTTATGTTTTGCTGATGGCATCAAAGTTGTAGCAACTTCTGATTCTAGTGGTGGAATTTATAATGAAGCTGGTTTGAACATCGCGGCGCTTATGAAACACAAACAATCCACAGGTGCGGTTACTGGTTTTTCAGGTGCGACTAGTGTCACAAATGAAGCTTTACTGGAACTCCCAGTGACAATTTTAATCCCAGCTGCTTTGGAGAATCAAATCACTGGAGCTAACGCTGAAAGAATAAAAGCCAAGTATATTATTGAATTAGCTAATGGCCCAGTCACTCCTGAAGGTGATGAAATATTGGCTAAAAATGGCATAAAATCAGTACCAGACGTTCTCGCAAATTCTGGCGGAGTGACGGTTAGTTACTTTGAATGGGAGCAGAATATCAAAAATGAGAAGTGGACAGAAGCAGACGTTTTCGTCAAACTAAAGGAAATTATTGTTCCAGCTTTTGAGGATGTTTGGAACAAGCATTTAGACAAGCAAATTGATCTGCGAACTGCTGCATTTGCTCGTGCTCTGGAAAAGCTACGCTCTCTATGGTATAATGATGTCAGAAAGAAATTTAACAATTAATTTCAAAACTATGGTGAGAAAGTTAAATCCGGCTCTCATGAAACCATTAAAAGTTTCAGCTGAGTTAGCCGCTGTTGTTGGTGCAGGTCCTATGCCACGTATGGATGTTGTGAAAAAGATCTGGGTTTACATTAAGAAAAATGATCTCCAGAACCCAAAGAACAAAAGAAACATTTTGGCTGATGAAAAGTTATTAAAGGTTTTCGGAGGTAAGAAAGAAGTTTCTATGTTCGAAATGACAAAGTTAGTTTCAAAGCATTTAACAAACATCGAATAGTTCTAGATAAAATCTCTCTCAGTAATGAGGGAGATTTTTTTTACTATTTTTTGATGACGTGTAGGGGCTCAAAATCTTGAGCCCCTACACGTTGACCGGATTTCGAAGATTGACAAGCACCCTAAATTTTTGTAAGATCAACAGTTCTATCGCCAGTCTCTTTAACATTCAAGAGACAACTGCTGGGAAGGCAGTCGGCAAGAGCAGTAGTGCCAAGTGGGCACAGTTTCGTCGGGAGACGAAAGACTGCGGAATGTACTCCCCGGATGTCCGCTTATGGCGGGAGGGGCATCGCGACTTTTGCCAAATGACCAAGGGCAGAAGTGTCTATCGGGAGATAGGTGAGCGGTGATTCCACAAAGGTCAGAGAGGTTAGGATGGACAAAGACATTGCAATGCGCGAGTGGTCTAAACGGTTTAGAGAATTGAGAGATTCGGTCTCGCGTGACGTCCGGCAACTGTGGCGTATGCTCATCGTCTGCGCGCCATCAAAAAGAGTTTTGCGTCGTTGGTTCGATGCAGAACCAGTGGGAGTGTTGCCAGCGAACATGACCCCTGAGAGAGACTTGATCAAGCGGTTCGAAAGTTTCTGGGACTTTCTTCACGCCGATGAATCAGCTGATCAACGAGTTCGATTTAGTGTACTTAGTGATGCACAACTGCGATTTATTTTTGCCGAGTCAAGTCTGAATGGAATTTATTTGTACTATTGGACGGTTCTCAGGCAGATCGAGAAAGAACGGCACCAAAGTATTTTGGAAGATCATGGTGACATCGGGTTTGCTATTCGTTCCGGAAGGGAAGGTCTGAACACTGCACACCCACAGTTCTTGATTTCTGTTTTTGGCCAAAAGCACGATGTAAGATGCGTGCTCTCAGCCGACAAAAGCAGTCTCTGTGTATGTGTCCAATTGAATTTACATCGGTTGAGTGGACGACTACTTAGATTGTTTAAAACCTTACCGTACGGAATCAGGAAGAGGTCCTTACTTAGCGAGATGTATCTTGAGATTTTCTTTTTCGTGCCATATGGAGACAGTTTGAAAGAGGTCGTTGATCGGCAAGAGGCACTTGACCCAGCTGTGATCAAAGACGATTGGCATGCCACGTGGACAGCGAAAGAAGGGTTTGCGACAGCTTTGCTTGAGGCTCTCAAGGCCGGTCCCATTCCGATGATCGAATCAGTAGAAGCGAAACAGTGGGGTTCTGTTTAATCGTACGAAGTTAGAACAGATCTGCTAATCCCTCGAGGTTAGCAGATCTTTATTTTTTCTCTCAATTAAGCAAAAATACCTAAATTTAGGTAAAAATTATTGACAAAACTGATGATCTGTGCTATCATTCAATGTTACGCTAAAACAAAAAAACGAGGTGTCCCATGACCCGTAGAGGCTGGATCCTGCTTTCGGTTTCGATCGTCATCGGTTTCCTGTTGCTGATCGGACTCGTGGGATCGGTGTGCTTTTTCCTGGGGCGTGCCAACACGGAACGCGAATGGAGCCGCAAGCTCCAGCCGCACACTCCTGTTGAGATGCGCGGTCTCGTGAACGCGATGAGCAAGTACGCGTCTGAGCCGCCGAATTTCCTGCCACTCTCCACCCTCGACGATGAGGTCTGCGCCGCAGCGGTTACCAATGCGGTCAACTACATCGTCGGTGAGGAACGTCTCGAGAGCACGTCGGCCTGGTTGTACAGCAAGGTCAACGCTGCGAAGCTGCAGGTCGTCTACGACCGGTCCAAGGATTTCCAGATTCAGGACAACAAGATCGTGGAAGTGAAGGACCGTGGCTTTAACCTGACGCAGCTCCTCGATCCGAGCGGGATTTACATCTTGGGGTATCACTACCGGCAAACCCGGTCGGACCACAAGATTCTCGCCGCTGGAGCTGATCTCAATTCCCACGTGATGCTCCTCCTGGGGCACAACGACGCGACCTGGGTCGGTTACCACATGATCCATTACACGGGAGAGGGTTACACCAACCCTGTGAAAGTGGAAGCCATCGTGAAGATGCCGGCCCTTCTGGACCTGGTGTACATTTGGCAGGTGAAGGGTATCGTACTTCCCAAGGAAGGCAAGGACTTGTTCTTGGCCAACTCGAATCTGCCTTACAGCAGGCTTGCACCTTGGTTAGACAATGGTCCTGATTCTCTGGAGTACGTTCTTGACACAGCCGTGATGTACTTGGTCACGAAGTTCACCAGGACCTCGCAGTTCCCAACTGTGATAGACCTGGAGAATCGCGAGATCGTCGAGCTGAAGCATCGCTCCTCGCTCTACCACGGTCTGCCCCTGGGATTCTACAAGAGAGTCCCGATCTACTACAACAGGAACCAGGAGAGTGTGCGGGGAACGTACGGTCTCGAGTTCGAGTGCGTTGAGCTCGCGAACAGATTCCTCGTGTCGAAGGGACACCGGAACCTGACTCGTACCTGGCATGCGGACTCCTATTTTTGGGGTGCGGAGCTAAAAGGCTTACGCAAGTTCCCGCAAGGAAGTAAGGAAAAGCCGCAGCCGGACGACCTCCTCGTTTTCGATGCCAGTGATCACGATGGCCAGCCTGGCCACGTCGCTGTCATCTACGAGGTTGCTGACGATTATGTCTGCTTCGTGCAGCAGAACGTCGGTAAGACCTGGCGCGATTGCCTGCCCCTGCGTTTCGAGAACGAGGGTTGGCACATCAGCCTGCCAGAGAAGAAAGTGGAGGTCTACCCACCCGTTGCTGGGTGGTCCCGAATCGACAACAGTGTTCATGTCAAGAGTCCCAAACCATCCAAGAGAGGTGCAAAGTGAACCTGTCCCCGATCACCAACCGTCTCCGTCCGAAGTTCCGTCATCTGGCCTTCTTCACCCTGTGCTTCGTGTGCCTGTTCGAGTCGAGCCTCCGCGCCGGTGGTAGCAGCTACGACGAGCCGGACTGCGACTGCGGGGGCATGTTCGACTCGTACGACGAGCCGGAGCCCCAGCCTGTCCCCGCGGCTGACGAGGCCACCCCGCCCGAGTGCGTCCCGTACATCAAGAGGGAGATCCAGGCGGCCATCTTGAAGTTGCCTGAGCCCAAGCCCTGCGCCGTGTGCCAAACCTGCCCCATCGCACAGCCCGAGAAGGCCATGCAGGCACTCGCCGCTGACAAGGTGGTGGCCCAGCTCGCCGATAAGACCTTCCAGATCATCAAGATCGTCAAGGTCAAGAAGGGCTGGTGGATCGCTCTCTACGTGAAAAAGAGCGCCAAGCAGGGCGCTGACTACGCCGCAACTCGTGCATGCAACGGCTTCAAAGAGCCAAACCCGCTCATCCTTCCGGGGCAGATGCTCAAGATCTGCCGCTGGAAGTAGCCAACGACGCCCACAACCTACGAAAAGGTTGTGGGCGTTTCCTTTAAAAATTATTTTGCAATAATCAAGAAAGTAAAAAACAAGAAAACAAAGCTTAGCTTTTTGCTTTTTTGCTTTCTTGTTTTTTTGATTATTGTCAGCAAGTTGATTGCAAAAATACGTTTTTTACGCTAGAATTAGATAGTAATAATATAAGCTTTTAAAAATATGAAAAATTACGACCATAAAAAATCAGAAAAGAAATGGCAGGAAAAATGGGCTGAAGCCAAGGTTTTTCGTGCCCTTGATGATAGTCCAAAGCAAAAATACTATTGTTTGATCGAATTCCCCTATCCATCTGGAGAAGGTCTCCATATTGGACATGTTCGCAGTTGTACAGCTATGGATATTGTGGCGCGAAAAAAACGCATGGAGGGTTTCAATGTTTTATATCCAATGGGCTGGGATGCGTTTGGACTACCGGCTGAAAATTATGCGATTAAAACTGGTCAACATCCAAGCAAGATTGTCGAAAAAAATGTGGCTATTTTCAAAAAACAATGTCAGAGTCTGGGTTTGAGTTTTGATTGGGAACGAGAAGTAAATACAACAGATCCAGAATATTATAAATGGACTCAATGGATATTTTTACAACTTTACAAAAAAGGTTTAGCTTATAAAAAGAAAATGCCAATCAACTGGTGTCCATCGTGCAAGATCGGATTGGCGAACGAAGAGGTGATTGATAATAAATGCGAACGTTGCGGTGCTGAGACAATTAAAAAAGAATTAAACCAGTGGATGTTAAAGATTACAGAATATGCAGATCGTTTAATTGAAGATTTAGAAACCGTAAATTATTTAGACAAAATTAAAACTCAACAAATAAATTGGATAGGTCGCAGTTACGGTGCTGAGGTCAATTTCAAAGTTAAAAGTTTTAACGAAAGCATTAAAGTTTTTACAACGCGACCAGACACATTGTTTGGTGCAACTTTTCTCGTCCTTTCACCAGAGCATGAACTCGTCAATAAAATTATAACGTCAGATCAAGAAAAAGAAATCTTGAAATACCAAGACGAGGCCAAACACAAGAGTGATTTAGAACGAACTGAATTACAAAAAGAAAAAACAGGTGTTTTTACTGGGGCTTATGCCATTAATCCTGCCAATGGTCTCGAGATTCCAATTTGGATCGCGGATTATGTCTTATCATCTTACGGAACAGGAGCCATTATGGCTGTACCGGCGCACGACGAACGAGACTTTTCGTTCGCTAATAAATATTCATTGCCCGTTAAACAGGTTTTAGCACCATTGTTTGAATTTACTTCTGGTCTTGATGCTATCCGTCCTGACAAAGAAACAAGGCGCCGCAAAACCGCTTATGTTTTCTTAAAACATTGGTCTGAAGATAAATATTTATGTCTTGATTGGTCAAAGTTTGGCTGGCATTCTGGTGTTATTGGTGGTGTCGAAGGCAATGAAACATTCGAAGAAGCGGGTATTCGAGAAATTAAAGAAGAAACAGGTTATCAAAACATTAAGTTTATCAAAAATTTAGGTGGTGAATTGCATAATCATTTTTTTGCAGCACATAAAGACATTAACAATTATGCTATTGGCCAAGTTATGCTCTTTCAGTTGGTAGATGACAAACAAAAAGAGGTTGATCCAGAAGAAGTAAAGAATCATACAGCTGTTTGGGTTGCCGGCAAAGAGATTGAAAAATTTTTGAACATGGCACATTTCTTATACGCCTGGAAAATCATGAAAGGAACTGAAAGCGAATGCTTTGCCGGAGCTGGTGTAGCCATCAACTCAGATTTTCTTGATGGACTAGATACCGCCACGGCCATCCAAACTATGAATAAATGGCTAGTAGATATGGGACTTGGGAAGAAGACAGCTAATTACCACTTGCGAGACTGGGTTTTTTCGCGCCAGCATTATTGGGGCGAACCAATACCTATGGTTAATTGTGAAAAATGTGGTTGGCAACCAATAAACGAAAAAGAATTACCGTTAGAATTACCAGACGTCGAAAAATATGAACCAACTCAGACGGGTGAATCTCCACTAGCCTCGATCGATAGTTGGGTTAAAACAACCTGCCCTAATTGCGGTGGGCCAGCGCTGAGAGAAACTGATACTATGCCTAATTGGGCGGGCAGCTCTTGGTATTTTTTACGCTATATCGATTCAAAGAATAAAGAAATGCTGGCTGATCCAGAAAAACTGAAAAAATGGATGCCGGTAGATTTGTACAATGGCGGAATGGAACATACAACTTTGCATTTATTGTATTCTCGTTTTTGGAATAAATTTTTATACGATATTGATGTTGTGCCCACTTCAGAACCATATGCTCAGCGTGTTTCCCATGGCATGATTTTAGCACCTGATGGTCAGAAAATGTCCAAATCTCGTGGTAATGTTATTAATCCTGATCAGATTGTTTCAGAGTTTGGTGCAGATGTCCTTCGCTTATACGAAATGTTTATGGGGCCATACGATCAACCGGTGGCTTGGGATTTGAACGGTGTTAAGGGCATTAAAAGATTCTTAGACCGAATTGCTGCTTTTGAAAATTTTGTTGAAGAAGATCATTATGATGTTACTTCTCTGTTACATCGAACAATCAAAAAAGTTACAGAAGATATTGACGCGCGCAGATTTAACACCGCAGTTTCTGCGTTTATGATCTTTATGAACGAAATCCAAGCCAAAGGGTGTACCAAAGATGCCTTCAAAAAATTCTTGAAAATAATTTATCCATTCATTCCGCATTTAGTCGAAGAGCTTTGGTCAGATCTTGGTGAAAAGGAACTGGTACAGTCTCAGAAATGGCAAGAATATAATGACGAATTAGCAATTTTGCAGGAAGTTGAGATCCCGGTTCAAATTAATGGCAAAGTTCGAGCGAAACTTTCAGTTGCGGTTGATATAGCAGAAAAGGATTTGAAAGAATTGGCATTATCAAATGAAATTGTACAAAAATATTTAGAAGGAAAAGAGCCAAAGAAAATAATTTACATCCAAGGGAAACTGATTAGCCTCGTAATTTAGATCTAATGCAAATAAAAGGGGCCTCGACGTCTACGAGTCGTCGAGGCCCTTTGTTTCCCTTACCGTATGTAGAACGTGAAATCCTCGGCTCGTAGCCCATGCGGGCCAAGGGTGATACGGTGTCGAATGAGGGAAACGAGCAGCAGTGCGGTAAGAACTGCTGCGGGCTGTAATGGAAGTTGAACATGTGTGTTGCTCCCATTATTGACGGCACCGAGGAACTGCATGTAGTTGGAGTCCGTGCGCGCCGCGTACCCATGTTCCGCTACTACATGGTGCACGTGCTTTTACTCCATTCAACCCGGGGAACTTGTTTAGGGCCTTGCCCTATTTTCTAGGACATGGTTCATTGCTCCTAAAGTTGATTCAGTCTTCTCATTTAATTATAGGCAGTTGATTTTTTAAATGAAAATATTTTCGGTGGATGAATGTTTTAAAAACTGTCAGAGTTGTTCATCAAAAATTATTATAAAAGATGAATATTATTCTTAACAAACAATTTTTTATTGTTGGAGATTATTAACATTGATTTTTGTGTTACAATTAATCTAGGAGAGAAAAATATGCCTTTAGCGCAAGAATTATTAACGTTTGGTTTATCAAACAAAGAAGCTGATGTTTATGTCGCGGCTTTGCAATTGGGTTTTTCGACTGTTCAAGAGTTGGCGCAGAAAGCCACTATCAACAGAACAACAGCATATACCCAAATAAAAAATCTGATAGCCAGAGGTTTGATCAAGGTCGTGGAAAAATATGGCAAACTGTATTATGTAGCTGAGAGTCCGGATTATTTATGTCGATTGCAGGAGCAGCAAGAAAAAGAAGTCGCGCGTCGTAAGGAAGTTTTAGCGAATATTTTGCCTGAATTAGAATCAATCTATAATTTAGCTGTAGAAAAACCGACTGTAAAGTATTATGATTATAACCCAGAGAGTTTGAATCGTATTCGATTGGAAATTGAGGCCACGCGAGTCCCAGAAATGTGCAATATTTTCAATTATGATAGATATGCGGAATTTATTAACAAAAAACATGTTGAAGGTATCCTGAATATTGTTAATAAATTTAAAGTGATCTACATTTCCAAAACAAAAGCCTTGGATGCGCGTGTTTGCCGATTACAAAACAATGAAAAATTTTGTCTCAAATATTTGCCGTCGGATAAATTTGGTTTTTTGTGCGAAGTTTTGATAGCAGGGCCAAAAGTCTATATTGCTCGGGAAAAAGATTCATTAATCATCAGCGATACGCTATTGGCACAAACTATGGGGTTGTTGTTTCAGGCACTTTGGGGAATTGCTGAGACGATATAATAAAAAGAATCACCCCGAGGCAAGCCTACGGGGTATCAGTGCGTCAACCAAGTATTAATTGATCTTCATGTATTTTTTGGTATTCCTTATCTTTTCCCTGATTCT
>LBYP01000029.1 GCA_000996245.1 Parcubacteria group bacterium GW2011_GWA2_40_23
CATGCTCAACTTGTGTGGCAATTTTTTGGCTGAGTGTAATCGTTGCCGGGCCACTGATTCCGTCTGCTGTGAACATGATATCGCCAGTGACTTTAGCAATTATTTTTTTATTCAAACTTGCTTGCAACAAAACTTGCTTAATGGCAACCCCTTCTATCGTATTAATATGCTGATCATTCAAAATCAGCGGCGTCAAAGCAGGCAAGAGTGGTGTAATTGTGTGACCGAGCGACTCGGCGTAGTCATATCCATCGCCCGTTGAACCGGTAAGCGGATACGATTTACCACCACAGCAAAGAATAAATTTTTTGGCTTGAATTTTTTCTTTATTTTCTAAAGTGATTGAGTCGATCAGACCTTCTTTTAAATTTATTTTGCTAACAGGAGATTTAAACTTTATTTCGACTTTGAGTTTTTTCATTTCTTTCGTCAAAGCAGAGAGCACATCGCGTCCATCATCACTCTGGGGAAAAACTTTATTATCATTTTCGACTTTGAGCGGTATTTTTAAGTCCTCGAAAAATTTCCAAGTTGATTCTAGTCCAAATTGACTGAGCGCTGAGAATAAAAATTTGCCATTTGGTCCAAATTCTTCAATAAAAGATCGGGTATCGGGTGCTTTGTTCATTAAATTGCAACGTCCGTTGCCGGCGAGGAGGAGTTTAACGCCGAGTCGATCGTTTTTTTCTATCAAAATAACCTTTGCCCCGTTTTTAGCAGAACTTATGCCCGCCATTATGCCGGCTGGGCCACCTCCGATGATTGCGACGTCGTATTTCATATAATTACTAATTACGAATCAGCTACGAATCTACGAATAGTTACAAGTTAATAATTAACTCCGGCATGTATCATGAAACATGCATCACGATTCTGCTACATGATATGTGATCCATGACAAATCCTAAACTTTGACCAGATCTATAATCTTATACTCAATTTCTGGTCGCCCGCTCCAGTCGCTTTTGTTTATCTCACAAATTATATCAAGTTTATCGCCAACTGCAATCTTATCAACATATGAGGCGCCATTGCCAAATTTCATCATTTTATAAACTTGTGGCGAATTTTGTTTAACCATGAGCCGTAAATGCTTTCCTTCAACTCCAATATACTCAGTGGCAATGACTTGAGCATTACGGATTAGAAACCTGGGCTTTACATTCCCCTCCCCAAAAGGTTCTAAAATTTCTAACTGATCATAAAAACCCAAATTAATTTCACCCAAATTAATTTCCGCATCAACATCAACAAAAGGTTTCAAATCTAAATCCTTAAATTCAGCAGTAGCATGCGCCCCTAAAGAAATTTTGAATTCTTCTAAAATTTCTTGTCTGATTAAAGTAAAACCACAAGCTTGACTGTGCCCACCAAAACGCGCAAACATATGACTCATTTGAGTCAACGCATCAGTAATATTATAACCTTCGATACTGCGACCCGAACCAACAATTTGAGCATCGACGGTGGTCATGGCCACGACTGGACGATAAAACTCGTCTGACAACTTCCCCGCTATTAAACCAATCACACCAGCCGGCCAAGTTGGATCAAACGCAAATAAAATGTTTTTCTGTTCCTGAAGAATTAATTGCTGCTTGGCTTGGCCGACAGCTATTTCGGTAACTTTTTGTCGAGCCAAATTATTTTCTTGTAATTCTTGAGCTATAGCTTCTGCTTCAGCATCATCTTCAGTAACCAATAGATTAAACGCCACGCTGGCATGTTTCATGCGTCCAGCAGCGTTTAAACGTGGTGCGAGTTGATAACCAATCGTGTAACTGTCTATTTTCTTGGTGTGGATAAGTTCTAATAGCTTTCTAAGCCCTGGGCTTTTTGTTTTGTTCAATACAAGTAAACCCCATTTAACGAGGATCCGATTTTCATCAAGCAAGGGCATAACATCAGCCACAACACCAATAGCCACAATGTCTAATAACCATTTTTGAAAACCAGCCACTCCGCCATATGGCTCAAACCTTAATTCTAAACCTTTAGTCTTAATTCTTTTACTTAATAATCCCTGAACTAATTTGTAGGCCACCGCCGCCCCTGACAAATCACGGAATGGATAGCCATCAGTCGCCACTTTTGGATCAATAATCGCAAAAGCTTCAGGTAAAACCTGCGGCGGTTCATGATGATCTGTAATAATAACTTCG
Source organism: Parcubacteria group bacterium GW2011_GWA2_40_23 (assembly GCA_000996245.1). Taxonomy (GTDB): domain Bacteria; phylum Patescibacteriota; class Patescibacteriia; order UBA11705; family JABHMO01; genus GWC2-39-14. The sequence continues at coordinate 2,163 of LBYP01000029.1, forward strand.
ATGCCAGCTTCATTTAATCGTTCAACTTCTTTAACGTTCGTGATTCCGCAATCGACAGTAATTATCAAATCTGCACTGCGCGCGATAAAATTATTGGCGGTTTTTAGATTGATACCATAGCCATCTAATTCTCGGTGTGGGATAAAGACTTCTACATTGGCGCGCAGCATCTTTAAAGCTTTATAAACAACAGCTGAGCTGGTAACTCCGTCCGCATCATAATCACCGTGAATGATAATCTTCTCCTGACGACTGACGGCACGCCAAATTCGCTGGACGGCCTTTTCCATGTCTTGAAATAAAAAAGGATCATGCAATTTCTCAAATTCAGGTGTGAAAAAAGTCTGAATTTGCTGTTGACTTTGCAGACCCCTGTTATATAATAATTGTGCTATTAATGGATGATAACTTTTACATTCATTAATAAAACTTACCGGCGCCTTGGGTAAAACCCGCCACTCCTTGGACATGCTTGTATTTTTAGCTATTAATGCCTAAGTACCTCCCAAGCATCACGAGCCAAATTCAATACTATTTTAACCTGCTTATGAAAAAAGCGCAAAGAGTCATCTGGATAATTCTCGTTGTGATAATTATCTTCTCTATGGTCATGTGGACCGTGGCTTTTTAATTTATTCGAAGATAAATGTACGGCAGACGCATACGCGTCAGGGGGAACAAAGATTTTTTCCCTACCAAGCGTCCGTGCATTTTTTATTACCTTGATCAAGGTTAATATAATCATAATGATTGTTTCTATCTCGAAACCATTTTGAAGGGTTATTTTGGATATATGAACGGATATTGTTTAATTCGTTTTCGTTATGAATGATATGGTCATGGAATGATTTATGCCAATGAAAACCAATAATATTATTTTCATGGCATCCTTTTGTAACCCCAATTTTAAACCCACGCACAATTGACGACAATGAACGGGACAATTTGGTTTGCCACGGAATGGTGTATGGGGTGCGTCGGGAACAAAAATTTTTGTTCCCTACCACAACATTAACGTCTTCAATTACAATAATCCCATGGACATGGTTCGGCATAATCGCAAATTCGTCCAATGATACGTCGCAAAAATGACGCGAAATTTCCAACCAACATTTGTATGCAATCACCCCGCACCGATTCAAAACCATTTTGTCATTTTCAATTTTACCAAAACATTCCACCATATCTTTCGTACAAATTGTAACGAAATACCATCCGCATTGCGCATAATCATAATTTGGTAACCGATTCAATTTTCTCTCGTGACAAACCCGCTTCATAAATTTTAAAAACAAAAAAATAGTCCTACCAATTGTAGAAACTATTTATAAATGGATCAATTCTAGGCGCAAGTCAAACAAACAAAGAATCAAATAAACAATTAACCAATTTTTACACCTTTGTTTACTTGATTAATTGTTTACTTGCTTACTTGTTTATTTATCTCTTCATCACCGACAAAAACGCTTCCGGTGGAATATTTACCTTACCCTTACCAAATTCCATCATGCGCTTTTTGCCTTTTTTCTGTTTATTTAATAACTTGGCGCGACGAGTCCAATCGCCGCCATAAAGTTTCGCAGTCACATCTTTTCTTAACGCTGAAAGTCTTTCCGCCGCAATAATATGACCACCAATAGCGGCCTGGATCTTAATCATAAATTGCTGTTTAGGGATAGCTTCCTTTAAATTGGTAACAATCTTTTTCCCGGCCTTGAATGATGAATCTTTATAAACAATAGTTGAAAAAGCTTCAATAATTTCATCGCCCACCAAAATATCCATCTTTACTAAATCTGCTTTTTGATAATGGTGAAACTCATAATTCATAGAACCATAGCCTGAACTAACAGTTTTTAACTTATCATAGAAGTCGACGATTAACATTGCCAAAGGAATTCGATAATGCAAAACCGTGCGCGTCTCGTCCAAAAACTCCGTGTTCAAATACTCGCCTCGACTTTCCTGGACTAAATTCATAATGTTACCGATATAATCTTTAGGACTAACAATATCCACATTCATAATCGGTTCTTCCATGTAATCAACTGCACTCGGATCTGGAAATTCATTCGGATTTTTAATAATATATTCATGATCAGAAAGTATTTGTTCTGTTTTTAAATTGGTTGGCAAACGTGAACCTGCCTTCAAGGCAATGCGATAAGCGACACTCGGAACCGTCACAACTAAATCAAGATTGAACTCACGACGTAATCTTTCTTGGAATATTTCTAAATGCAATAGACCGAGGAAACCACAACGGAAACCAAAACCCAACACTGGCGAATTTTCTGGTTCATAAACCAAAGCCGCATCGTTCAACTTTAACTTACCGATACCCTCACGCAATTCATTATATTCATTACCCTCTTCGCAAAAAACACCAGCATAAACCATGGGTTTAACTTCTTTGTAACCTGTGAGAGCCTTAACCTCGTCTTTATTTTTAAGTAATGTAATAGTATCACCAACACGACACTCTTCAATGTTTTTGAGTCCTGTGACAATAAATCCGATTTGACCCATTTCTAATTTATCTAATGATTCCATTTGTGGTTTCAGGACACCGCAATCCAAAACTTCTCCCAAACCCTTTGTACTTAACATGGTAATTTTTTCACCCTTAGTTACTGAGCCATCCATGATACGTACATAAGCGACGACGCCACGATATTCATCAAAAAATGAATCAAAAATTAAAGCTCGTAGTGGTTTGTCTCCATCGCCTTTTGGTGGTGGGACAACTTGAATCACTCGATCAAGAATAGGTTCCACGCCCAAACCAGTTTTTCCAGAACATTGCAAAATATCTTCTTTTTTACAACCGACTAAACCAACAATTTCGTTTAAAGTTTTGTCGACGTTGGCTGCGGGTAAATCAATTTTGTTGACTGCTGGGATGATTTCAAGACCTTGTTCAATCGCCAAATATAAGTTTGCTAAAGTTTGAGCTTGCACGCCTTGCGTGGCGTCAACTAAGAGGATTGCACCCTCGACGGCTGCTAATGACCTGGAAACTTCATATGAAAAATCTACATGCCCCGGCGTATCAATCAAATTTAATTGATAACCCTTATAATTCATTTGCGCTGGTTGAAGCTTAATGGTAATGCCACGTTCTCGTTCCAAATCCATGGTATCGAGCATTTGATCCTTCATTTTTCGTTTCTCGACGGTTTGAGTCAATTCCAAAAACCGGTCAGCCAGGGTGGACTTGCCATGATCAATATGCGCAATAATGCAGAAATTACGTATTTTTTCTTTCATATTTAATATCCATACCATACCAAATTATACGCTAAAAATCAATAAATTTAGGGCAGATGTTGACAAAAAATAAAAAATATCATACATTTGCAAGTTCACGTTGAACAGTGTTAAACAATTGGGAGGCTCTAACCATGAGCAGACGCAAGATCGCGATCTTCGTAGTTTCAGACATCTACCAGTTCACGCCTCCTAAGACCACCGGACCGATCGTGCAAGCAAAAACCGTAATGGTCAGAAGCGGTGTCCCTTATCCTGTCTACAGCACCGGCAGACTCGAACTCGCGTTGAGCCAAGGCTACACCGTGTACGTAGTCAATGAGTTCGATGGAATAAAGGAACATGACCAGTGGTGGATAGCCCTTCTTGGTAGCGAAAAGAACCTCGTATTCACTCCCGGAATTCCGCTCAAAAGTTTGGATTCAGCGTGGCCCAAACTGGCACGCAGACTCCGACTTTCCAAAAAAATCAACTGGAAACCTTTCTTCTCTTCTGAAATCCAAAGGGCGATCTTCCGACTGAGTGGTGCCAAGGGAGGTCCCGACTTCATCGTGTGACAAGTTCCCTGCCCCCGGACTTCGTAGTCTGGGGGTGCTTTTTTTATCAGATTTAACAATTAGAATAAAGAATATAGAATAATGAATAAAGCAAATTAGTTATTAGTTATTCCTTATTCGTTCTTCTCTATCAAAAAACATCCCACGCAATCAGGATGTTCAAAATATCTTGACTATGTCAAATCCTCATCAATAATAGTTTCTTTATCCGAACGGAATTTGACAAGTAATTTACGCTTCATTGATGCCACAAACACAATCAACTCTTCAACTTTAAAAGCATAGGCCAAAATAATAAAAACGATTAGTCCAACCAAACCAGCCACGAAACCTTGAGTCAAAACTCCCCAGAAACGGTCCATATCAACATAAGTTCCTACAGCAGTTTTCGTAACTTGGGTTACAAAGCCCATAATAAGTGCAGCAAAAGTCAATTTAAAAGAAAAAGATAATAAGCCGTCGTGCCAAATATCTTTGACTTTAAACTTAAGGAAAACAATTAACAAAGCCACATTAACAAGCTGACTAATAGTGAAACCAAAAGCTAAACCCATCACACCCCAAACCTTTATCAAATACCAACTGAGAGCCAAATTCACGAGCATACTAATAAAGCTCGACCAAAATGGCAACAAAGTATTATGTCTGGCGTAAAAGACTCGAACTAAGAGCGGGAGCAAGGCTTGAGCAAATAGACTTAGACATAAAATTCCTAAAGTATCTGCTGTTAAAACAGTGTCAGTCCAATTAAATTTACCGGCGCCGAGAACAACACGCACTATCTGAATCCTCAAAATTATAAAAAGAGCTGTAAATGGAATCGTGAACAAAAGAATCTGTTTAAAGGTTGAAAGAAATGATTTCTGGAATTCATCTTCCTTACCACTCGCAAAATGTCGAGACAATAACGGGAAAACGGCCAAGGCAAAAGAAACTCCAAAAAAACTAACAGGAAAACTCTGCAAGTTATTCGCTAGATTAAAGATAGCTAAACTCCCAGCCGCAATTGTTGATGCTAAAACAGTTATAACAATAAAGTTGACTTGCCCACTCGCTAATCCGAGTATGCGGGGACCGATTAACTTAAGAACTTGCACAAAACTTTTTTCACGCGGTTTAAATATCCAGCACGGACGCCAACCCAAACGAATTAATCCTGGAAGTTGAATCAGCAAATGCAAAACTGCGCCGAGTATTACGCCATAGGCCAAACCATACAAGCCCCAATATTGAACGAAGAATTTAGCTCCTATGATAATCCCAATATTGTACATGACAGGAGCCAAAGAAAAAGCCAAGAATTGTCTAAAGGATTGCAGAACTCCACCCAAAATACTGCTAATACCCAGGATGAAGGGACTTAAAAAAAGTATTTGCGTCAAAGTAATCGTCATGCTGAGCTTCTCGCCCGAAAATCCTGGGGTCATCAGTGGCACTAACCACGGACTTAGCACAGCTAAAATTCCACCAAAGAAAACTAAAATTACACCGATGATATTTATAATATTACTGACAAAACTCCAAGCTTCTTTATTTGCTGGACTATTGGGGTCATCTTCTTTTTTGATAAGTCCGATAAAAATAGGGATGAAACCAGCTGAGAGTGCGCCAAGTGCAATTAAATTTATAAGTAAATCTGGAATGCGGAAAGCAGCATAATAAATATCTAGTTCATTACCTGCGCCAAATTGTCCGGCCAAAACTCTGTCGCGCACAATACCAAGAACGCGACTAAGCAAACCAGCGATGGCAATAACCACCGCTGCTGTTGCAACTGAACTAGCTTTTTTTGAGAGAAGTTTATCGAAAATCATGAGATGAGTTTACACTAACATACGCATATCTACAACCATCAGGCCTTTACTCGTAACAAACGCTGGGTTAATATCCATTTCTTTCAACTCAGGATAATCAAGCGCCAATTGACCTAATTTTAAGATAGTTGTAACTATTGATTCAATGTCACAGGCTTTTTCGCCGCGCACACCAGTCAATATTTTATACGTTTTTATTTCGCTGACCATTTTTGTGGCTTGTTCATAACTTAGTGGCGCTAAACGAAAAGCCACATCTTTTAGTACTTCCACATACACGCCACCAAGACCAAACATGAGCAATGGGCCAAATTGTGGATCGCGCTTTATGCCAAAGATAATTTCCTTGCCGTCTTTTACCATGGGTTGCAAAAGTATACCATCAATCTTAGCTGACTTATTATAAGCACGACAACTTTTCATAATATCGTTGAATGCTTTTACCACAGCCGCCTTATCAGCTAGCTTGATCTTCACTCCACCAGCATCAGTTTTATGAATAATATCCGCTGAAATAACTTTCATGGCAATTGGATAGCCTAATTTATCAGCCATTTTACCGGCTTCTTCCGAACTCTTCGCCAAGGCTGATTTAATGACGGGAATATTATAGGCTCTTAATATTTTTTCGCAGTCAAGAAAATCTATTGAACCATTCGTTGCCTTATTCCTAAAAATATCAGCTATCTGCTTTTTGGCAGAATCACTAACAGAAAACTTAATAAATTTTTCTGTACTTTTTTTGTTTTGAGAATATAAATAAAACTTGGCCAAAGTATCCACCGCAATGTTAGGAAAAGAATAATGTGGAATTTTATTTTTCTCTAAAATATCAATACCACTGGCGACTTTTACTCCACCGATAAAACTGGCGATAATCGGCTTTTCCTTGTTCCGATATTTAATAATCACTTCTGCTGTTTTATCAATTTCGGTAACTGATTGAGGAGTCAAAATAACAATGACGCTACCAACATTTTCATCTTGAATGACGGCTTTGAGCGCTGTTTCATAACGATCAGCTCGAGCATCTCCAATCACATCAATGGGATTATGGATATTCGCTGTAACAGGCAATTCTTTTTTTAATTTCAATGTGGTGCTTTTTTGAAGTTGTGCTAATTCCATGCAACTTTCTGTCACCGCGTCTGTTGTCATGACACCAGGACCACCAGCATTAGCCACCACTGCAATTTTATTATTGCGTATTGTATCATAATTAGAAAACATCTCTACTAAATCAAATAGTTCTTCTAAAGTTTCAGCGCGCAAAGTATTAGTCTGTTTTAAGGCTGCATTCACAGCTTCCTCTGCTCCTGCTAAACTACCAGTGTGTGATGATATGGCAGCTTGCCCAGCAGCCGTACGACCAGACTTAATAATTATTAATGGTTTTTTTATTGTTAATTTTCGGGCAATCTGTAAAAATTTAGCACCATCAGCAAAGCCTTCTAAATAAGCTAGAACAACTTTAGTTTTATCGTCATTCATTAAAAACTCTAACAAATCATTTTCGTTGATGCCGCTTTTATTTCCCAAACTGATAAATCGAGAAAAACCTAAACGTGAGGCCAAGGCCCAATCAAGCATCGCCGTACAAATAGCACCAGACTGAGACATAAAAGCAACCTTACCCGGCAAGATCATACCTTCGGAAAAAGAAGCATTTAAGTTTATGGTTGAATCCAAAAAGCCCAAACAATTGGGCCCTAAAATATTTATATTATATTTTTTTGAAATCTCAACTAATTTCTCTTCTAAAACTTTCCCCTCGCCACCAACTTCTTTAAAACCGGCTGAAATAATAATCGCATTTTTAATTCCCTTTTCGCCGCACTCTGCCAACGCAGCCAAAACAAATTGACTGGGGATGACAAAGAGCGCAATATCAACAACTTCTGGGATATCTTTAACTGACGGATAGACTTGTAAACCAAAATTTTTTTTACTTTTTAAATTGACTGGATAAACTCTGCCCTTATAATTGAATTTAATAATGTTTTTAAGAATCGTATATCCAAGTTTTGTTTTTTCGGCTGAAGCACCAATGACCGCAATTGATTTTGGATTAAAAAAAGATTGCAACATAAAACATTCTATTTAACAATTATAAAATTTTTCCTTCTCCACTCTTTTCATTGATTCCGGCCGCACTGGCTTCATCAGCATCAAGATAAACAATCGGTTCACTCTCATCCACGTAACAGACTTCAACTTCCTTAAAAATAAGCGAACGGGGACTTTCTATTTCAACAGAAATATTTTGGCCAGAAGCTAATCCTAGCGCTTTGGCTTCGTAACCATTGATATTTAAATGTCTTTTAGCCACAATCAAACCTTCTTTCAATTCAAGTTCCCCTTTAGGCCCAACTATTTTTATGGGACCAGACCCAATAATTTTACCTGATAAACGTAATGGTGCTGACGCGCCAAGGTAAAAAGTATCTGTTCGAGAAACTTCTACTTGACTATTGCCGCGGCAAGGTCCCAAAACTCGCACATTCTCAAGGCTATGCTTCGGTCCAACAAGTGTCACCACGTCCGTACTAGCAAATTGACCTGGTTGCGACAAATCTTTTTCACGCTTTAATTCATAACCTTCACCAAATAAAACTTCCAAATCATGCTTAGTCAAATGCACATGACGAACCGATACTTCCACACGGATTAATTTCTTCATATGTTTTACAATTTTATCTTCAACAAGCCATTCTGAGCACCAATTTTATATAAATTTTGAGTTGCGTTCTTTAAACCGAGCCATAAAGCTTTTTCGAAATTTAGCCAACGCATCCACCCAGCCAAAAAACCAGAACCAAAAGAATCACCGGCGCCAACTGTATCTACTATTCTCTTTTTATCAGATTTCGCTACTAAATTATATTTCCTGCCATGTTCATCAATCGCCAGGACACCTTTTTCTCCTCGAGTTACAATAACATTTAATGGTCCTAATTCCTTAAGTCTATCAAGAAGCACAAAACCATTCTTTAATGTCACACGCTTTATTTTTTTATTAAGATTACAGACCAACTCGAGTGCCTCATCTTTATTGAGGATCAAAACGTCAATAAAAGGCAAAAACTTCTTGGTCATATTATAATCTTTGAGTTGAACCAAACCTGGATTCCAAACTATCTTGATATTACGTCTAGTTTGTCGAACTATTTTCTCGAACTCAATAGCCCAGTTTTTGCCAGATAAAGCTGAAACATAGAACCAACTAGTACGAAAACTTCGAAGACCTGGTAATTTGAGAGAGCTACTAGCTCCTTTGTAAGTAAAAATAGTGTGTTCTTTGTCTTTCTTGGAGGTAACAACTATAGAAAAACCAGTTTTTGCTTTTCTTTCTACGTTAATGAGCGAAGTATCAATGCTGTTCTTCCTCAAATAGTAAAAGACCTCTTTCCCGACTAAATCATCACCCAGGTTGACCATGGGAGCCACATCCAAGCCGAAATTTTTCAATCCTACCGCCACGTTCAAACCGCCACCGCCATAATTAACATGGACTTCATCAATAGGGATCTTAGTACCATACTCCATGGATAAAAGCTTTTGCTCAAGGATATTCTTTGGATTTTCTATAACTGAGACCTTATCAGAATAAAACATGATATCTTTGAGAGCACTCCCAACAGTAACAACGTCAAATATTTTCATACGTGCTTACCCCGATGCTCGAGAGCGGCGGGGTTGATTTTTATTTTTGTATTTTACAATTATATTTTACCATGAATATGCCTATGATTACAACTCTGATTACTTACTATGATTATCATGATTACGAGATGATTACTATGATTAGCTTAAGAAATAATTTACCATGATAGCCTTGATTACGAGGTGATTACTTTGATTAACATAAGTGCATACCCGATTAATAACTTCTTTGGCATAATGAGAGCGTTGAAAAACCACAACAATGATACAAAATCTCATTTTAACTCTTAATATTCCGCCACATTACTGGCTTTTTAAGTAAATTTTAGTCGTTGTTA
>LBYP01000030.1 GCA_000996245.1 Parcubacteria group bacterium GW2011_GWA2_40_23
TATTAAATGTTTTTGTCACCATAGCTTTAGAAGGTTATTTATTACCACCCTATTATATCATATTTTGGCCAAATTTAGTATAGTTTATCAACAATCTCTCTCCAGCTATTGACAAGTTTTGATTGATGTGCTAATATTTAGTTATCGTAAAAATGTGTTATAATTTGAAAGCTCCACGGGTCCCGTGTGTTTGGCCCTAATGTCCGTCTGCCCGCGGATTGGCCCGCCGAGCTACCTTTTCAAAAAACCGCACCCGTACGCAACCCGTGGTCTTTCGCCATTGGCAGCACGACGGGCACCTGTCGGACGGGTGCGGTTCCTTTCGCCGAGTAAACACTACGCGGTTCTGCCTCACGGGTGTGACGCAAGGACAAAGGTGGCTCGGCTTGCCCGGACGGAGACTGGTGAGAGGCGTGGTCGACTCGTGCGACTTCCTCTTGACTCCGTCCGGGCTCCGCTCATGTTCCGTGCCGGATAGGCATCCAGTGGCTTTACGCTTCGGCGAGATCGACTGGCACCTGTCCTACCGGCACGGTTCCCTTCTTCGCTGTTGCACCCTCACTGGTGCTTCTGGCGAAGGCCCCCTTGGAAACTCGGGGGCTTTTTTTTATATCTATTTTTGTGCTAAGGTGCTTATGTCGAATAAAATAGTTAAGAATCAATCAAAAAAACATTAAAACAAGAAAACAAGGCTCAACTAATTGCTTTTTTGCTTTCTTGTTTTCTTGATTACTGGTAACTGGTTACAGGTTACTGGTCACTGAAAAAATATGAATAAAATCAAACTTTTATCTCCCGAACTTATTAATCAGATTGCTGCCGGCGAAGTTGTCGAGCGACCAGCATCAGTTGTCAAAGAATTAGTTGAGAACTCAATCGATGCTGGTGCCTCTAATATTATTATTGAAATCGAAAATGGCGGACTCAATTTAATTCGCATCGTTGATAATGGTTGTGGTATGTCGCGTGAAGATGCTGGTAAAAGTATTCTTCAACACGCCACTAGCAAAATTAGTTCACAAGAAGATCTTTTCAATATTCAATCACTTGGTTTTCGTGGTGAGGCTTTGGCCAGTATTGCTGCGGTCAGTGAATTCTCTTTGATAACCAAAGACGAGGAATCACTCGCTGGAACAAATTTAGAATTCAAAAATAATGAACAGACAATCGCTGACATTGGTTGCTCTCGTGGAACAACAGTCATCGTCAATAATCTTTTCTACAATATTCCAGCTCGACGAAAGTATTTGAAAACAACAGTAACTGAGTTCGGTCACATTGTTGATCTTTTTCTATCGTATTGCTTGGCTTACCCACAGATTAATTGGAAGCTACTGCACCATGGTAAACCGGTTTATCAATTCCAGGCGAGTACTGATGTCCAGCGCGTGGCAGATGTTTTAGGGCGTGAAATTGCTGATAATTTGTTGCCGATCGATATTAAATTGAATGATATTCATTTGTCTGGATTTATCGGAAAACCGCAGATAGCCAGGAATAATAGAAAGATCCAATACCTTTTTATCAATAATCGTCCAGTGAATGAATTTATAGTTGCTAAACAAGTAAAAGATGCTTTTGGTCAGCTGATTCCACGTGATTTATATCCAGTTTATATTTTGAATCTTCAGATAAACAACGAGAAAATTGACGTTAATGTTCATCCGCGTAAATTAGAAGTCCGCTTTTCCGAACCACAGATTATATATCGAACTGTTTATCAGGCAGTATCCCGAACCTTGGACGAACAGGACTTGGTTAAGTCAATAAGAGCTGATGAAATGAAAAGGTTTGTGCCTGTGAGCGAAATTTTAAGCACCAGACAAGATTCAATTCCAGTTACAACTAAGTTTAATTATCCAAATAACTTTTCTCAAAACAAATTTAGTCCAGCTATGAATTTTAATCGGGAGGTTTCGCAGTCGATTCCAGTAACGATTCGAGATCAAGAACAAGCAAATGAGTTTCAAACTGTTGGACAAAGAAAAATCATTGGACAAATACAGAACTCATATATAGTTGTTGAAACGTCTGAAGGCATGAAAATTTATGATCAACATGCCACTTCAGAAAGAATTCAATATGAACAAATAATAAGACAATGGGAGATTGGTAAATTAGCTAGCCAGCGGATGATGATTCCGCAAACGATTGAAATGACCCCGGCTGAAGCTCGTGTTTTGAGTGCCAATCAGGAATTATTAAAGCGCTTGGGTTTTGAGATAACTGAGTTTGGCGGTCAGAGTTTTGCTTTGTCGTCTGTGCCGCAATTTTTGATCAACCAAGACATGAAAAAGCTTATCCTTGAAATTGTCTCGGACATAGATGAATTTCCAGCGCAAGAAGATATGTTGACTTCAGCTGTGGATAGAATCTTTAAAATGATGGCTTGTAAAAGCGCTATTAAGTTCGGAGATCCTTTGTCTGTTTCTGGCATGGAGGCTTTGATAAACGACCTTGAAAAACTGGGCAGCCAATACACCTGTGTCCATGGTCGCCCCTGCGTTTTTGCCCTATCTTTTCAAGAATTAGAGAAAATTTTTAAACGACGAACTTGATCAATAATAGACAGGATTTGACAAATATTCATAATTTGGCTAAAATTAGAGGCGTAATATTTACATTCTAGTTAGCGGTATAAATGATCTAAGTTTGAACCAAATTTAGTAAAAATATCGTCTGAATGTCGACTGGGGATCCTATGTTGACATATTTTAAAAATACTATATAATTAAGTTACTTTTTTCATGAGTAAACAAGATGTTATCGAACTGAAGGGAAAAGTCGAGGAATTACTACCCAACACTGCGTTCCGAGTCAGTCTAGAAAATGGGCATAAAATTACGGCTCATTTATCTGGAAAAATGCGAATGAACAAAATTCGTATTTTGGCAGGAGATTCAGTTAAAGTAGAATTAACGCCTTACGACCTCAACCGCGGTCGAATCGTCTACCGTTTCTAAGTAAAAAAGAATAAATTGCTTGGTTGAATAAAAGCAAGCTAATATTAAATATGAAAGTTCGGGCTTCAGTAAAAAAAATTTGTAAAGATTGTAAGATCGTTCGCCGCAAACGAATCGTTCATGTTATTTGTAAAAACCCTAAACATAAACAGAGACAAGGATAAGTTATATGCCAAGAATAGCTGGAATCAATATACCCAATGAAAAACGTATCGTCATTGCTTTGACGTACATTTATGGTGTCGGTCCAATTACTGCCGAAAAAGTTTTAAAGTCATTAAACATTAGTCCAGATATACGCGCCAAGGATTTACCAGAAGAACAAGTAAACATTTTACGTTCAAAAATCGAAAAAGAATGTAAAGTTGAAGGTAATTTAAGACGCGAGGTTTTATCACATATTAAGCGCTTGAAAGAAATTAGGTCTTATCGCGGAGTACGTCATTACCGTGGCTTACCATGCCGTGGTCAAAAGACAAAAACTAATAGCCGTACTGTTCGTGGTAATGTCCGCAAGACTTTGGGCAGCGGAAGAACAAAGGCTCAAAAGACATAAACGATATTTAATTTTAATATGACAGAAAACGCTAACAATCCAGTCGAAGAAGTAATAGCACCAGTAACTAAAGAAAAAGAATCTGGCGCTAAAAAGAAAGTCGTCAAAGGACGCAAGAAAAAAACTATCAAGATGGTTACTCTTGGTAATGCTTATATTACAGCCACTTACAATAATACAATTATTACATTAACAGACCAAACTGGTAATGCCTTGTCTTGGTCTAGCGCTGGAATCAATGGTTTTAAAGGACCAAAGAAAGCCACTCCATATGCTGCTAGTATTATCGTGCGTGACGCTGTAGAAAAAGCTAAGGTTTACGGTTTAAAAGACGTAAACGTTTTTGTTAAGGGCGTTGGTATGGGCCGCGAGTCTGCAGTTCGTGCTTTAAATGCCAATGGTTTAAATGTATTAGCTATTAAAGATACAACGCCAATTCCTCATAACGGCTGCCGACGTAGAAAAGCACGCCGAGTTTAATCAAATAATTTTTACTATAGTATGGGTAGACCTCTGGATACAAAATGCAAACAATGTCGTCGTGAAGGCGTGAAACTCTTTTTAAAGGGCGATCGTTGTGGTACTTCAAAATGTGCTTTAACAAAACGTAACTACGTTCCAGGTATGCATGGGCCTAAATTAGGTCGTGGTGGCAGATTGTCTGGCTATGGTTTACAGTTACGCGAAAAGCAAAATGCCAAGAGAACCTACCGCATGCTTGAACGTCAATTCCGAGGTTATTTTGATAAAGTGGTTAAACGTCCTGGTGATACCGGAGAAAATTTATTCAAATTATTAGAAATGCGTTTAGATAATGTTGTTTACAGAGCTGGTTTTGCTACTAGCCGTGATGGTGCTCGCCAAATGGTCAATCATGGACATATCAGAGTTAATGGCAAAAAAGTTAGCATTCCTTCATATCAAGTAAAAATTAAAGATAAAATTACTATTAAAGATCTTAGCAAGGGTAAGGAATTGTTTAATGGTTTATCAGAAAAGCTGCAAACAAAAGAATTCGTTGATTGGTTAATAGTTGAACCGAAAGAATGTGTTGCTACTGTTGTCGATATGCCGACTTTAGCTAAGAATAAACCTGGGTTTGACCTTAAGATGATAGTTGAGTATTATTCAAGATAATATTAATAAACTGTCGCTGGACTCCATGGTCCGAAGACAGTATAAATAATAAAAACTATGGAAAATCTATTATTACCGTCAAAGATCTCCTTTGAAAAAGGAGATGAACCAAACGTCGCCACCTTTACAGTTGAACCATGCTATTTCGGCTATGGTACAACCATTGGTAACGCTTTACGTCGAGTTCTTCTTTCATCACTTCCAGGAGCAGCAGTCATTGCTGTTAAAATTGCTGGAGTAGATCAAGAATTTTCAGCTATTGAAAATGTGAAAGAAGATGCCTTAACAATTTGTTTAAACCTAAAAGATTTGAGAGTTAAGGTTTATAGTGAAGAACCGGTTAAGTTGCATTTAAAAGCAAAAGGTAAAAAAACTATTACTGCTAAGGATTTCGAGAAGAATAGTGATGTTGAAATCATTAATTCAGAATTAGAAATAGCGACTTTGACTTCTGACAAGGCAACTATCGATCTAGAAGTTACTGTAAAACAGGGTCGTGGTTATGTGCCGACAGAAGAACGCTTAAACGAAGATTTGGAAATCGGCAATATCATGATTGATGCTATTTTTAGCCCAGTACGTAAAGTCGGCTACAAAGTAGTCCCAACTCGTGTTGGAGATATTACTAACTACGACAAATTAATGATGGATATTGAGACTGATGGTACAATTTCACCTCAGGAAGCCGTTAGTCAAGCAGCCAAGATATTAATTGAACATTTTTCGTTATTAACTGAACAAGGATCAGATAAAGATGCCTAGAAATCATTTATGCGACATCAAAACAAGCCAGGCAAATTAAGTTTAAAAGCAGCTCCACGAAAAGCTTTACTACGTGGTTTAGCAACTCATTTAGTATTGAGAGAAAAAATTAAGACTACATTGACACGTGCTAAGGTTGTGCGTGCAAAAGTAGAGAAATATGTCACTGTTAGTAAGGCAGGAGATTTAGCAGCACGTCGTCAGCTCTTACGTTATTTCTATGGCGAAAAAGCTGTAAAAAAGCTTTTAACAGAATTGGGACCAAAATATAAAACACGTCCAGGTGGATATACCCGTATTGTTAAGTTAGATACACGTAAGGGTGATAACGCACCTATGGCCATAATTGAATTTGTATAATATGACACGAGAAACTATTAAAATAGATGCAGAAGGAAAAACAGTAGGACGATTAGCGTCACATATTGCTATTTTATTACGTGGGAAAAACCGTGTTGATTTTGTGCCACACGTTGACTCTGGTGCTGTAGTTGAAGTAAAGAATGCTGATAAAGTTAAGTTTACTGGCAAAAAGATGACAGAAAAGATTTATTACCACCACACAAAATTTATCGGTGGTATGAGAACAGCGACTCCGATCAAGAAGATGGAATCAGATACCAGCTTCGTTTTGCGTAATGCTGTATTGCACATGTTGCCAGATAACAAGCTTCGACAACGCATGATTAAAAGATTAAAATTTGTTGACTAATATGGAAGAAGAGAAGAAAACAATTAAAGCTGCTGAGGTTGAAGAAGAACAAGCTGGCAGTAAAAAGAAACAAGAATACTTGTATGCTGTTGGAAAACGTAAAACAGCCGTCGCTCAGGTTCGTGTTTATAAAAAAGGAGACGGAAAGTTTTTGGTTAATGACAAGGATGTAACTAAATATTTCCCAAGCGCAGAATTATTGGAAAGAGTTAAATCCCCGTTAGTTTTGGCAGGGCAAATTGATAAATTAGATATTACAGTAAAGACAAAAGGCGGTGGTATTGCTGGTCAAGCAGATGCTGTGAGACATGGTATTTCACGCGCTTTACTCATGTTGAATCCAAACTTCCGTAAACCTCTCAAAAAAGCTGGTTTTCTAACTCGTGACGCACGTATTAAGGAAAGAAAGAAACCAGGTTTAAAACGAGCTCGAAAAGCCCCACAATGGACAAAACGTTAATCTATATCAAAAAATCTGCTGCGGCAGATTTTTTGGTTGAAAATTGCGTCAATTTTCGCTATACTCTTATTAACTATGCAGAGTGTTTCCGTCACTAAAAATACTTCTTATTTAACACTTTCTTACATTGCCCAAAAAGTGCTATCTTTTTTGTATTTTGTTTTGGTGGCCCGCGCTATTGGAGTCGAAGATTTAGGCAAGTACACTTTTGCTTTGTCTTTCGCTACTATTTTTGCAGTATTTGTTGACTGGGGATTAACACAGGGACTCATAACTGAAAGTGCCAAGGAAAAAGGTAAAGTAGAAAGATTCCTCGGCTCAATCTTAGTCACGAAGTTATTGTTTTCTGTTGTCGTTTACGGTTTGGTTGTTCTGACGATTAATATCATGAATTATCCGGCGATTACTAAGCATTTGGTTTATGTCGCTGGTGTAATTATGCTCTTGGATCAGATAACTTTAACACTTTGGGGTGTTTTCCGTGGTCAGCGTAATTTAAAATATGAAGCTGTGAGCGTCGTCATTAATCAATTTTTAATTTTAATTTCTGGTCTCATAATAATTTGGTTGAAGTTGCCGCTCATATACTTGTTGATCCCATATATATTGGGAAGTTCTTTTAGCTTAATTTTTTCTTCTGTAATCTGTCGCAAAATATTGAATGTCAATTTTTGGCAAAATTGCAGTTTTGATAATTTAAAATTTATTTTTAAAATTGCTTGGCCTTTTGCACTAATCGCAATTTTCAGTCGTGTCTATGGATATTTGGATACTGTAATGTTGTCAAAGATGGTGGGGGACAAGGCTGTTGGTTGGTATAGTGTGGCTATGAAAATTCCGTTTGCATTTCAATTTATTCCGGCTGCTTTAGCTGCAGCAATCTTCCCCGCCTTTAGCTATCAGTTTGTCCATGATAAAGAACAACTTAAACTGACTTACGAACGCGTCATGCGCTTTTTAACAATCATTGTTTTGCCAATTGCAGTTGGTATCGGTGTCCTGGCCAGACCAATTATCCAATTTTTTTATGGCCAAGAATATTTGCCATCAGTTTTATCGTTACAGATATTAATGTCTAGTTTGTTTTTCGTCTTTATCAATTTCCCGCTCGGATCTTTGCTAAATGGTTGTGAAAGACAAAAGACAAACACGAAACTGGTCGGGTTAACGATGATTTTGAATATAACTTTAAATTTAATATTAATTCCAAAATTTAGTTTTATCGGTTCTAGCATTGCTTTTTTAGCTTGCCAAATATTTTTATTTCTTGTTAGCGCTTGGGTCGCGCAGAAGATCAGTTCATCGAATTGGGTCGCTGGCATTACTATCTTTGCCAAAACTGCTTTGAGTGCCGCCATTATGGGTTTAGTGATTCAACTTCTAATAACAAAACTTAACTTTATTATTTTAATTTTTATTGGAGCAGCTGTTTATTGTGGCGCTCTCTTGTTTTTGCGTGGAATTACGAGAAAAGATTTTAAGGAACTCTGGGATTCATTAATAAGTAAAAAGATTTAATTATGGAATTCATCTGGCCCGAGGATGTCGACAAAGTTCAAACCTATATTTCTACCAAGGAAGAGGGTGATCTTTCTTTTAAGTGGGGGAATGATGAAAAGGTGGTAGTCGAGAATCGTATAAAATGTCTTTCAGGTCTTGCATTAAATATTAATGATTTAGTCACATGCAATCAACCACATAGCAATAATGTTATTATTGTTGGATCTGAATCAGTCGGTCGAGGGGCAAAACAAAAAGACTGGCTAATTGGATGTGACGGTTTAGTCACAAAAGATAAAGATATTATTTTGGGCATCGAAACAGCTGATTGTATCCCTATATTTTTATTCGACCCAATTAATAAAGTCGTCGGTTTGGCACATGCTGGTTGGCGTGGCGTTGTTGGTAATATTGTTTCTGAATTGATTGATCAAGCCATTAAATTGGGTGCGCAGGTTGACTTAATAAAAGTGGCTATCGGCCCGCATATTCAAAGTTGTTGTTTTAAAGTGCAAGGTAACGTCGCCGATGAATTTAAGAAAATATTGGATGGTTCAGTTTCCGAGAAAGAAGGTAGACTGCATGTAGATTTGCAGAAAGTTGTTTTTTATCAGTTGACAGGGGTGGGTGTTTCGGTAGAGAATATCAGTGCCAGCAATGAATGTACTAGTTGTCTTAAAGATAAATATTATTCATTTCGTCGTGATAAGGATGAATGTGCGGGATCAATGCTTTCAGTTATTAAGCTTAAATTATGAAAAGAACATTATTAGCTACAATTGATTTCCCACCCATGACTGGCGGAGTAGCTAATTATTGGGCTAATTTGTGCAGAGAATTGCCGAATGATTCCTTAGTTGTTTTGGCATCAGAGGGAGTCAATACAATTGATTTTGATGTTAAGCAAGAATATTTAATTTATCGTCAGAAATTGATTAATAAAAATAAATGGATGTGGCCTAAATGGTGGCCGCTTTTTTTGTCTATACATCGATTAATCAAAAGTGAGAAAATAGGATTTTTGATAGTGGCACATATTTTGCCCATTGGCACTATCGCATATATCCTCAAAAAATTATTTAATTTGCCTTATGGAGTTTCTGTTCACGGGTTAGATCTGTCTCTAACGCAAGCGAGTTCAAGAAAAAGATGGATAACACGACGTATACTCAGTTCAGCCGATTGGGTTATGACAAATAGCGAATTTACTCAAACCCTTCTCAGAAAACTTTTTCCTGACATTGAAGTTAAAACTGAAATTGTTTATCCTTGTCCAAATATAAATTTAGAAAAAGTCCCGCAGGTCATTAAAGAAAATATAATTAAAAATAATGATCTAAGTAGCAAAAAAGTGATTTTGACTGTCGGGCGTTTAGTTGAGCGTAAGGGGCATGATATGGTTTTGAAAGCTCTGCCGGTCGTTTTAAAAAGCGTTCCAGAAACTCGATATATTGTCGTTGGTCGAGGGCCAGATCAATCGAGACTGAAACAGTTGGCGATTGAATTGGGAATAGAAAAACAAGTGTTATTTTATGAAAAAGTAGGGGATTATGAATTGCCGGCATTTTATGATTTAGCTGATGTTTTTGCTATGCCTTGTCGAGAAATGCCAGATGGAGATGTCGAAGGATTTGGAATCGTCTTTTTAGAAGCTGGAAATTATAAGAAACCGGTTATTGCTGGTCGCAGTGGTGGTGCGGTCGAAGCTGTTGAACACAACGTTAACGGTCTTTTAGTCGATCCGCAAAACGAAAATGAAATTGCACAAGCGTTAATTTCCTTACTTCAAAACAAAGATAAAGCTCGAACCTTGGGTGAAAAGGGTTATTATCGTGTGCAAGAACAATTTAATTGGGCAGAGCAAGCTAAAATACTTAATAATTTATTAGAGTAAGCGAGATAAGCTAGTCAGGAGATAAGCCCCGCACCCAAAGGCAGTTTGTGGTGCGGGGCTTGCAAGCTTGTCTCGCTAATAGAAAATATGAAAACATTTGTCTTGAGTCTTGGCGGAGCTATCGTTGTGCCAGAAGAGATTGATACTAATTTTTTAAAAAAGTTTAAACAGTTGATTTTAAAGTACAGTCAAAAAAATAAATTCTATATCATTGTTGGTGGGGGATGGACTTGCCGAAAATATCAGGCGGTTTTGCGTCAAATTGGAGTTAAGGATTCTGCTGACTTAGATTGGACGGGGATTGCTGCCACTCGTTTAAACGCTAGACTGGTGCGAGCACTCTTTGGAAAATCAGCTTTGAGTGAAATTATCAAAGATCCGAATGTGCTTCCACGAGGCAAGGGAAATATCATTATTGGCGGAGGGTGGAAGCCGGGTTGGTCAACGGATTACGTAGCAGTTAATATTGCCAAGAAAGTCAAAGCTGCGGCAGTTATTAACCTCTCTAATATTGATTATGTCTATTCAGAAGATCCTAAGAAGAATCCTCAGGCACCAAAGCTGAAGAAGCTTAGCTGGCCAGAATTGCGTGTTTTAGTGGGTTCAAAGTGGGTTCCTGGCATGAACCTACCTTTTGATCCAATTGCCTGTAAATTGGCAGAAAAAGAGGGGATAAAGTTGGTGGTAGCCAATGGGCGTAATATTGGTAATTTAGAACATATTCTTCTGGGGAAAAGTTTTTTAGGGACGGAAGTTGGCTAAATTTAGCTGATGCCATTGACAAGACGTTAAAAGTATGCTATAATTTTATGTTAAATCAAAGGGAAAGATCATTGATGGTTATGGATAATTATCAATGATTTTTCCCCTTGAAACTTGTCATGTTGGCAGGTGGGGGAAGACAGCGATGCATAGTCGCTGAATTGGATCTTTTTCTAGGAGGATGCCATGGAAAGTGGCGAAGTCAAGAACCTGTTCAAGACCCTCGTGGGGCAACTCGCTTCAATCCTGACCCTGGTCATGTCGGAAGTGCGCGATCTCAAGAACGTTACGGACGTTTTGCAGATTGTCATCTCCGACCCGGACTTCGCCAGCAAGTTGCTGGGCGAGGCGCGGCAGGTCACGAAGAAGGTCGTCGTGAAGTTCCTGGCGTTCGTGGGCACCATAACGGTGCCTGCCCTGACCGAGACCTGGAACGCGTTGGATCGCTTCAA
>LBYP01000031.1 GCA_000996245.1 Parcubacteria group bacterium GW2011_GWA2_40_23
AAACCTCTAAAATTGTTGCCATAGTCATAGAAGACTACGGTAACCTATTTATTATCTATTCGGTAGGTCTTCGGTAACATTATTTATTATCTATATCGTGTATTATAATACTGCTATGATACAATAGTATTATGAAACCTTGTATCACAATCTTATTATTAGAATACATCTTTTTTTAATTTTTACAAGGGAGTTTTGTTTGTTGTGCGCGCAAGGGCGGGCGGGGCAAGCACAACATCTTTTTTCTTGGTGGCGCATTTCGCAAAGCGAAATACGAAATTCGCCGCGCCGTGCGCGGCGAGCCAGTGTTTCCGTTCTCTGCCGCGCTTCGCGCGGCAGAATCGGTCGGCAAAATTCCTGAAAGTTTGATTGTGGTGCGGCCAGAGGGACTCGAACCCCCAACCCCTTGGTCCGAAGCCAAGTGCTCTATCCATTGAGCTATGACCGCATTATTTTTTAGGGTAAAGCGAAAAGGGGTATGCGATTTACCTCCCCCTTACACCTTACCCCATAATACTTATCCCTATTATTTACTTCCAATCCGCCAACTCCAGCGCATTCCTAGCCGCATCTTCCTGAGCTTCTTGCTTACTAGAACCAGAGCCTTTTGATATTAGATCATTTTTTAAATAAACGCCAATCTCGAAAACTTTATCATGATCAGGCCCAACTTCACTTAGTATTTTATAGATAGGCGTAATACCTGTTTTTTCTTGGGCGATTTCTTGAAAACTGCTTTTAGGATCAAGGTACAACTTTTTATCTAAAATTTCTGGTAACTTAGAAAGAACAAACATAGTAATAAATTTTTGCGCTGCATCCCAACCTTGATCAAGATAAATGGCACCGATGACAGATTCCATGGCATTCGCAATAATAACTTGTCTGGCTTTCCCAGTATCTTTTTGTTCTCCACGACTGAGATATAAGCCCTCATCGAGTGAAAGTCCTTGCCCAATAGTGGAAAGAGTTTTAGCATTGACGAGACTAGCGCGCCAATTGGTTAACTCCCCTTCTGGATTAGGAAAATTATTATATAAATATTCGGTGACAACAAGTTCAAGCACAGCATCACCCAAAAATTCTAGTCGTTCGTTGTGATCTAAGCCAAACGATGGATGTTCGTTTAAATAGGAACGATGAACCAACGCTGATTCTAATAAATCAGGGTTTTTAAATTTAACTTTTATCTTGCGTTCAATTTTACTGAAATCTTTTTCCATGTTTTTTGTGGGTTATGGGATAAGGAATAAGGAATAAGGGATTCTTGTTTAATTGCTTCTTGCTAAATTGATCTATAATTCCTGTTTCATTTTTTCTTCAATCTTAGTTTCTTCTTTGCCCTCCTTATCCTCGGTCTTGTCTTGCGGACCCAGTTTTGAATAAAGGGAGCCGAGAACGCCGTTGATAAAGTTGCCAGATGATTCACCGCCGAATGTTTTGCCTATTTCTATGGCTTCGTTAATGGCTACTTTTGAGGGGATATTGGGGTCAAAGACTAATTCGAAGATGCCGACACGTAAAATATTGCGATCCACATTGGTGATCTGTTCAATCGGCCATTGGGGTGCGTACTTTTTAATGTAACTATCAATTTTTTTGATGTTATCAACTACGCCTTTGACCAGTTTCTCAGTGAAATCATGATCATCATATTCTGGTGCAAAAGCTTCGAAATTATATTTAATAATTTCATCAATTTGATCATTGTTTTTTCCCTTGAAATCCCATTCAAAAAGAGATTGTAACGCGATGGTGCGCGCTAAGTGTCTGTTTGGCATAAAGAACATTTTTGTTAAGACTGAAATTAAATTGTTTTAACGTTCAATCAAGAAAACAAGAAAGCAAAAAAGCAATGTGTTAAGCTTTGTTTTTTGTTTTATTGTTTTCTTGCTTTCTTGATTAGTCGCTTAGTTGTTTACGTTAGAGTGCGTCTCTTTTAGACTAACATATTTTTTCATAAAAAACAACGGCACATTGATTGACCAAATGAGCGTTCTTTGCTATTGTATAAATACAATTATTATGATATTTAAGCAATTTTTAATCAAAAGTTTAGCTAAAATATTCAGATTTTTTTCCCGCGGCCGAGAATTTTTTTCTCGCAGAGCTAACTTCTTCAAAAAAGGTTTTTTCTGGTTCGGCCGTTTTTTGTTCCACGGATTTATTTTTCCGCCCTATAAACTTGTTTATTTGTTGAAGTATAAAATTTTGAATATTTATGCGCCGACAAAAAGTAAGCTTTTTTATTTTCTAAACAAAACGTATGTTGTTCATGCTCTTATTATTATAATATCCTTGACTGTCGCTTACAGTAATATTGCGGCTAGCAGTACGGTTGAGGATGCTCCTGGCGAAAAAACAATTGTCTATTCAATTGTCAGCAAAGAAGAATATGAAGAGCTGCTCGAAGAAATGCCGATTGATTCTAGCCAAGGACAAGTACTTAGTTATTTAGATGATGGAACTGCCGTCGGCTCGCAAAAAGTTTTGGGAGACATGGCTGGCATTGAAGATCGCTTAATTACTGATTTATCTATGTTGGCCGAAGGCGGAATTGCTGTTGTTAAACCAAATATCATCCAACCAATCAGACCGGAAGAAGTCGAACAGTTCGAAAATACTGTGCCGACACGTTATGCAGTTACGCAGTATGCTGTTCAAGCCGGTGATAATCTTTCATCAATCGCAAAAAAATTTAATGTTAGCATTGAAACAATTTTGTGGCGTAATGGTTTAACGATAAATAGTTTTTTGAAGCCAGGACAAACTTTAGAAATTTTACCAGTTACTGGTGTTGCGCATAAAGTTAAAAGCGGAGAATCAGTTTCTGCCATTGCTAAAAAATATGCAGTGGACGCAGAAAAAATTGTGGCTTTTAATAATTTGGTTGATGTGAGCGATATTAAGATCGGACAAGAATTGATTGTCCCTGGAGGCAAGATGATTATTCCGTCACGTCAAGCAACCGTTGCTAAGGCAGTTAACGTAGCGCCGATTTCAAAATTATTATCTTCTACGCCGCCAAAGGAAACAGGAGCCGCCTTGCTTTGGCCAACAGCAGCAAAACATATTACGCAATATTTTAGTTGGCGTCATACTGGCTTAGATATTGGTGGTCCAACTGGAACTCCATTGTACGCATCTGACCCAGGTGTAGTTGAGCTTTCAGGTTGGACTAATGGTTATGGAAATAACGTTGTTATCAATCACCAAAACGGAACCAAGACGCGTTATGCTCATGCAAGTAAATTGTTTGTAAGTAAAGGAGATTCTGTTACTCGAGGTCAACCTATCGCGGCTATGGGGTCAACGGGTTGGTCTACTGGTCCTCATATCCACTTTGAGGTTATTGTGAACGGCGTTAAGAAGAATCCATTATCCTATATAAAATAATTTCGTAGGGGTTCAAGAAATTGAACCCTGATCTCAAAAAATAAAACCGCGCCGTACCCTATCGAGAGTCGGCGCGTTTTGGTCAGGTCGTAAGCTCGCGCAGCATGTTGTCCACGTCTTCAGGTGGAGCCAGCGTGAGCTCGTTGCAGTGGATGGTTCCGATGCAGAGACGTGTCCTTGGTTCTTGTAGAATCAGCCTTCTGACTTCGGAGTTTTCAAAGAGTTTCGCCAGCACGCCCTTTTGTTGGGTGTATCCGGAGTCTGCGGGAATTGATTGTCCCCTTTGATCGAGCAGGAAGAGTCGCGCCTGCGGCGATTGGCGCAGTGCTGCGGAAACCAGCGCACTTGGACGTCGCGCAATGTTGTCGTCAACCCAAGAGAGTCTGGTGTACGACGGTTGCGTAATGAGTTGGACCTTGAATCCAACTTGGAATCGTTTGTGATCGTCAAGTTCAGGGGAACAGAGCAGGACTATGTCCTGGCCAAAGAGGATGTCGAGTTCCAGGCACATTTCCCAAATGAACTTTCCCATTATCGTCTCCACTTGTGGTTTATTCCTTTTCTTGACTCCATATTATTAAATATAGC
Source organism: Parcubacteria group bacterium GW2011_GWA2_40_23 (assembly GCA_000996245.1). Taxonomy (GTDB): domain Bacteria; phylum Patescibacteriota; class Patescibacteriia; order UBA11705; family JABHMO01; genus GWC2-39-14. The sequence continues at coordinate 3,985 of LBYP01000031.1, forward strand.
TGGCTGTGTCAATTTTGTTTGGGTCGATATTGAAGAGCTTCAGCTAAGTGTTCCAGCTTGATGGTTGATTCGCCCGCGAGGTCAGCAATTGTTCGAGCCACTTTGAGCACCCGATGGACCGAGCGGGCAGACATAAATAATTGGCTGATAGCATTTTTCAAAATTTCTGTTGATGAATTATCAAGCTCACAGAATTTTTTTATTTCAGCAGGATTCATTTCCGAGTTGTATTGTGATTTAGAGTTTGCAAATCGATCGTTTTGTTTGCGAATAGCAGCTTCAACTCGGTTACGAATTACAGTTGATGTTTCAGGCGTTTGATTTGGTTGTAATTTTTCATAATTTAAACGTGGGACTGATACATGTAAATCAAAACGGTCGATGATGGGACCGGAAATTTTCTTTTGATATTTAATAATTTGTATTGGTGTGCATAAACATGATTTATCCGGATCAGTGGAGTAACCGCAGGGACAGGGATTTTGACTCGCAATCAAAGTGAAGCGCGCAGGAAATGTTAAAGTGCCTTGCGCGCGCGAAATTGAGATTGTTCCATCTTCTAGAGGCTGGCGTAGATTTTCAATCACCGCGCGGGGGAACTCTGGAAATTCGTCGAGGAATAAAACACCCCTGTGTGCCAAACTGATTTCTCCTGGTTTCGGAATCTTTCCCCCGCCAACCAAAGCCACTCCAGAACCAGTGTGATGCGGCGAGCGAAATGGTCGATTCAAAATAACAGGATTATCCTTTGGTAATAAGCCAGCAATCGAATAGATTTTGGTGACTTCAATAATCTCTGGCTCGCTCAATGCTGGTAAAACCGTTGGAAAAGTTTTTGCTAATAGTGTTTTGCCAGACCCAGGCGGGCCGACGAGTAAAACATTGTGACTCCCTGCAGCGGCAATCTCGAGGGCACGCTTGGCTTGTTCTTGACCGCAAATGTCTGACATGTCGGTTGCGAATAACGCAGGCTCTTTTGGGTTACGAATTACTGCTTGTGTCCGATCGATCGGAGCAATTAGTTTGAACCCAGAAAGATGACCATACAATTCTGCGAGACAAAAAACAGGATAAACGTTAATTCCTGAAATGAGTGCCGCTTCGGCTGCATTTTGCGTTGGCACGAAAATATTTTTATAATTATTTTCTTTGGCAAAAATTGTGGCTGGTAAAATCCCGGTCGTGGAACGTGTCTTTCCGTCGAGTGCTAGTTCACCGAGGAAAATTGAATCATCAAATTTTCCTGATAGCTGTTTCGTTGTGCATAAAATTGAAACAGCCATGGCTAAATCATAAACAGCACCTTCCTTTTTTAAGTCAGCTGGCGCAAGATTAACCGTGACTTTGTAACGAGGGAAATTAAACCCACTATTTTCTATTGCGAAGCGAATGCGCTCTTTGGCTTCTTGAATGGCCGCGTCCGGCAACCCAACGATTAAAAAGGTCGGTTGCTGGCGCGGTGCAAGGTCAGCCTCCACTTCCACCAATTCCCCATTCAACCCAACCATGGCGCAAGAATTTATTTTGACAAACATACCTTTTGACTGTAGCAAATAAAAAACACACCCGGAAATCTAGGTGCATCTTTTGTCGCGCGAAGCGTCATTGCGAGACCGTGAAACAGGTCGAAGCAATCTCCGACATCTAAATTGTTTTGAGCTGCCAGGTGTGCCGTCTTGTATGGGCTTAAGACATTGCGCCCCCATTTCTTAAGCGTCATTGCGAGGGCACTCTGGGTAGCCCCGTTTACCCTGCACCGAAAGAGAATACTTTCTGGTACAGGGAAGCAATCTCCGAAATCTAAACTATCTTGTACTGCTAGCGTACGCCTTCTGGTAACTTTGTATGGGCTCAAGACATTGAGCCCCGCACTTAAGCAATTAGTTCCGACTCAGCAGCAATATCCCGCCCCCCACAACCACAACCCCAATTATCACCCACCCAATAATAGTTTTATCATTAGCTTTTTGTTGTTCTGCTGTTGGATGGTCTTTGACATAGGCCGCGACGATGTCCGCAGGACTATCGCAGAATTGTTGGCTGCATGTTTCAATAGCTGCATCAATCTCTTCTAACAACTCGCCTTGAATGACCTTCTTGCCAATAAAAGTCACTGGAGTTCCATCAGCCGTTGAACCGTACGCATGTTTATAATCAACAAAAGTTTGATAGTACGTTGGATCTCGGCGAATATCATATTCTGTTATAATCATTTCTGGATATTTTTCTTTTTTAAGTGTAGCCAGATGTTCCATGGTTTTGGCACAATATTGACAACCGGTTTGAGTGAAAACATCAATACTGATTTTATTGCTTTCAGCTTTAGCGATGGGGAGGAAGCCAGAAAGTAAGCAAAGCATTATTAGGAAAAATAGTTTTTTCATATTTTTTTACGGAAATTAATAATGATGATTATCAGCGCGCCAATTGTAATTAAGCTATCTGCCAAATTAAACGTGGCCCAGTGGTAATTATAAATTGTTATGTTTAAGTAATCAACTACAGCTCCGTGTATAATTCTATCTATCAAATTTGAAATAGCTGCACCAATGATAATACCGAGGGAAATCGTCGTGACGCGTAGATTGTGTTTAGCGTTTTGAACGAGGAAGTAAAAGAGTCCAGCTAATAGCACTAACGTTAAAATGAAAATAATAACTTGAGGAATCGGAATGCTAAATGCGACAAAAGGGTTGCTGGCCATTTTTATTTGGATCGCCAAAAGCCAATTTTTAATAAGAAAAATCCCATTAGCTGGGATTTTCCATAAGAAAATAAATTTGATTGCTTGGTCTGCAAGTAGGGCTCCAATTCCAATTATGAGCGCAGTAATTTTCAGCTTGAATGGAGACATTACATTGATTTTAATTTTGTCTTGCAGGCGATACAGGCGCTAGATGTTGGGCGGGCCTTAAGTCGTTTAGGATCTATTTCTTGTTTACAATATTTACAAACACCATAATCCCCTTTTTCAATACGCTCTAAACTTTTCTTAACATCTTTTAATGATTTTTCTAAAGTTTTTTCTAAGGTTAAATTTAGGCCGTATTCAACAACTTCAGAAGTACTGTCTTCTTCATCGTCGCCGACGTTCTCAAATTGAGCCTCATAATCATTTGGATTATGTGGATTCTTTTTGGCAATTTTATCTAATTCAGTCTCGAGATTTATTTTCTCGGCTAAAAGTTTTTCTTTGATTTCTGCTAAATCTTGTTTGTTCATATGCGTGTAATTAATCTATTTTTAGGATATACCGAATTATACCCGAAAAAACAGATTTTGTCTATATCACTTCTTTTTTATATTCGTTTAGTAAGTTTCAGACTTGACTTGGTAAAAACCTTGTGGGTGGTCACAGGATGGGCATTTGATCGGTGGAGTTAAACCTACGTGGACATAACCACATTCACGACAGACCCAATATGTTTTTGTAGTGCGCTTAAATAGTCTGCCAGACTTGAGTAAGTCTAAAAGTTTTTTATATCTTTCAGTATGATGGGCTTCTGCTTTAGCGATTGATAATAAACGGAAGGCGATAGCCTTTAGACCCTCTTCCTCTGCAACCTTAGCAAAGTCTGGATACATTTCTTTGTATTCATATGTTTCACCGTCGATAGCGGCTTGAATATTCTCAGTTGTTTTGCCAAAGGTCAAAGGGATAGAAGCTTCGACATTCAGGGATGGGATTTTGCCTTTAGTTAGTTCCTTCAAGTGTTCAAAAAGTCTTTTCGCATGTGTCTTTTCTTGATCAGCGGTTTCAGTAAAGACAGCCGCGATCTGTTCATAGCCTTCATTCCGAGCTATTGTTGCATAGAAAGTGTAACGATTGCGTGCTTGGCTTTCGCCGGCAAATGCTTTGGCGAGGTTTGTGATTGTTTGTTTCATAAAAATACTAATTACGAATCAATTACTAATTTACTAATGGTTACGAATAGCACCTGATTTGCGAGCTCGTGACTTTGGGATGAATTCAACAAAGGAGCGAAGCAATCTCTTAATCATCGCGCGTAGCGTCATTGCGAGACCGCTCTGGGCAGGTCGAAGCAATCTCCCCTCTCTCGACTATCATGAATTGCTAATCAATTCCTAAAAGTTGTTTTTTACCCCGCTTCTCGCGAGCGGTGGAGTTACTTGCTTTCTTGTCTTGTAATTATATCACGAAAATTTTTGTAAAAGAAAAAGGCGCAAAGTTGAAGCCAAAATTATGTAATGAATTTTGTGGCTGTTTGCGCCACTGTCCAAATGAAGCTCTGCAGGATGCTTGTCACTGGATAGAATGTTCCTCTACTACTATTTGTAGATTAGTAGCAGATTCGTAATTAGTATTCTATCTAAAGACAAGCATCCAACAAGGCAAATTGAGAGGACAGATTTTTTGTGACCACGTAATACCCTTTTACGGAGAGAGCCACGTGAGGGATCTCCTAAGTTTTTTTTCGTTTTTATTTTTGTTTTTTTGTGAGAAGAGCCTTACCCAAAGATTAAAAGGGTAAGAATAAAAAGAGTATTGTGGATGATTTCTGAAATCCTGTACTACTCCTACGTCGAGTGCAGGACAAGTGAATCCAGAAATAATTGATAATGAACAATTTGTAAGGCGATTGATGCGTGGATCATTACCTCACATAACCATTATAGCATGTATTTTTGACCAAGTCAATGCAAAATGGTGTTTATTACGTAAAATTAGCAGTTATTTGACTAAACTGAGAAGAAAATGGTTTAAAAAACTGTGGATAACTCTGTGCAAAACACAGCCTTATCCACAGAAATGTATACACTAGTCTATACAAATTGAGAGTTTCTTTTGGTTTTTGTTCAGTATGAGTAGATTGCTGAAGTTTTTGTTGCTTGTTTTGCTAAAGATTACTCCACTTTTGCTAAATTTAGGCAAAGTGCATTTTGATTCAATTTTTCCAGTCAAAATAGGATTACCAAAAGTTAAAATATAGCTTTCTGCTGCTTCGGTAAGAGTGATCGCCAGTTTCATCTCGTCAGATTCAGTGGATGCTACAAGACGCCACTCGCCTGGGGCAGATTCAACAAAGACCCAGGCGTCTTCGTCAGCAATTAAGTTTATGGCAACTGAACCATCTGGCAAGATTCGTTCCGTACGAGATGGATATATCTGAGCTAAACTAGAAAGAACAGCTTTTTTTAGTTGCTCTAGTGTCAAAGTTTCCTTGGTTAGTTTCACTTGGCTACCAGCATTATCTTTATAATATTCAATCCCGCCATTAAGTTTTTGAAGGATAGACAACTCAAGATTGTCAGAAACAGCGTTAAATTTGGCCATTTCTTCCACTTGGAGGTTACGGAAGTAGCTTATAGTTTCTTTAGGTAGGGTTTTGAGTGGGTTGCTTATTGATTCAGATTTTGCTTGACCGACTTGGCCAAGGGTTTCAATCCTGACTGTTTTATCATTAAAATTACCCAAAAAGCTTGTGACTGGAAGTTCGGCATTTTTGAGGAGAGGCATGTTTAGTTGTAAGGTGTTGAGATTGTGACTATACAGGATGAAGTCTTTGAAGCAGATTCTTTGACGAACGGTTTTGAACCAGGCTTGATCGGCAAGACTTGAAACAATTGGATTGCTTAGCGCGAGGTGCGGGAAAAACACAACTTGTTTGTTGTAAGCGGTACTTATTCCTTTAGAAAGTAACAGAGATTTGATTTGATTGTTATTGCGAACAACGCCAAAAATTTGTCCATTTAAGCTAAATAAGCCAAGTTCACGTTGTTTTGATTCAAGAATATTTTTCCAAGCATTTTCTGAGATTGAGCTATGATTCTTTAGCCAGCCATAGATTTCAGTTCTTTGTGCTTCTGAAAGTTCATTTAATGATCTTGGTTGGATATGGAGGTAGTTTTCAGCTTCAGCTGGGACAAAACGATAGAGTGTATCGACGTGATTTAAGAGCAAGAACAAAATTCCTCCGACAAAAAAGAGGATACCAAAAATCAGTAAATAGAATTTCAGGAAGAAATTGTGCATATATGTTTATTCTAGCGGAAAAGTAGGTATTAGTAAATTTTAATGCCTTGCAATCGCAAAATTTCTTTTAATATTTTTATGTCTAAAAGGTAATTCGCAATTTCGTTATAACTGAGACTATTGTAAAAAAACTGCTAATTTAAGCTAAAATATTTCCCCGCTATTTACAAAACAAAAGAAACGTGCTATACTTATATCTTAATCAAAGGGGCAAAATCATTGATTATTAAAATAATAATTAACGATTTTTCCCCTTGAAACTTGTCATGTTGGCAGGTGGGGGAAAGCGACGATGCGTAATCGTCGAAAAGGCTCTTTTTCAAGGAGGAAGCCATGGGTAATGGCACAGAGAACAATCCGTATCGTACCTTACTGTCACAGATCGTGAAGATCGGTTCGTTCGTGTTGGACGGGCAGAGAAAGATCGAGGACGTCACGAGGTTTTTGCAGGTCGTGATTGCGAGTGTTGACTTTGTGAAAGTGCTGGATGCACCGATGCAGGTCACGAAGAAGGTCGTCGTGAAGTTCCTGGCGTTCGTGGGCACCATAACGGTGCCTGCCCTGACCGAGACCTGGAACGCGTTGGATCGCTTCAA
>LBYP01000032.1 GCA_000996245.1 Parcubacteria group bacterium GW2011_GWA2_40_23
TTATTAAATGTTTTTGTCACCATAGCTTTAGAAGGTTATTTATTACCACCCTATTATATCATATTTTGGCCAAATTTAGTATAGTTTATCAACAATCTCGCTGCTGCTGTTGACAAAACCTATAGATATTGTTAACTTAATAAGTCCGGTTGGACACGATTAACCACCTCAGGTACTGAAATGGGAACGATGTCTTTGGTTATGGCTGTCATGTTTTCTAGCTTGTTGCTAGGGATTTGTCTCGTGCAACTGAGGAAAGGGGACTGGCAGTTCCGGGAAGATCGGCTCATAACCGTGTTGGGATGTATATTCTCCCTCACAACGGTAACGTTGCTGCTTTCTCCCATCTGGATGGAATACGCCGGCGCTGGCGGAACCGTGGTCGTCTATAACGACAACGGCAAGGTCGAGGCAGCAAATCCGATGGCACTTCCGTGCTGGTCTAACTGCATCGACATCAGCAACACCACCGAATTTAAGAGAGTCTTGCTCTCGGGTCGGGTGAAACCGATCACGGACAACCCCAAGGTTCGTGATCTCTCCTACAGCGGTTACTTCTGGATCGAGGATCCCAAGAGCTTCTTCGAAAGCGAGCGTGACTGTTTGCTTCGTGTGATACCGGCTCAGTCGAGTCAGGAGGATACCACCAGGTGTCTGACGGCACGGGTGGAGTACTACCTTTACGAAATGAACAATGCACACTCCAAGGAGCTGGCGTTGTTCTACAACCCGCGTGATCCGCAGCAGGTCGTACGTCTCGATGCACTCATCAAGGACAACATCGCAGCACCGCTGAAGGAGCACGGCATTCGCTACGCTGGGCTCTATTCCTTCGACGTACAGTGATCAACCCCTCGCACTTTCCATGTGAAGTGCGGGGGTTTCTTTTTGACAGCTTGGATCACTTGGCACATCAGCAAAAAAGCAAGAAAGCAACAAAACAAATAGATAGCAACAATTTTTGCTTTCTTGCTTTCTTGTTTTTTTGATTGACGGTTTAACTATTTGTTTTCTCCTACCTGCGACAAATCCGAAACCATTTTTTATAATAGATAGATGCAACTAACACGATCACAAAAGTTTTTTTATCTTTGCCTGGCATTTCTAATTGGCATTGTTTTGGGTGAGTTTGTTCATCTTTCGTTTTTCAGCTTTTTGCTTTGTTGCTTTCTTGCTTTCTTGATTATGGCACTATTAAAACTAAACCGATTTTTATTTATTGTTTTAATAGTCTTAGTATTTGGTCTTCTCTGGCGTAACCTATTCTTCCCAATTGACTCAATCAATAACATTTCCCATTACAACGATCAGACAATAACTTTCACTGGCCTTGTCAGCGCCGAACCAGACGTTAGAATCGACAGCCAAAAGCTGACGATAGCTGTCCGCGAATATCAGGGCAAAGTTCTTGTGAAAACCTTACAGTACCCAGAATATAGTTATGGTGATTTGCTTTCTATCAAATGTAAATTACAAAAGCCGGAACCGATTGAAGATTTTCGCTATGACAAATTTTTAGAACGCGATGGCATTTATTCTGTCTGTTACAATCCCTCGATCAAAAAGATTGCTGGTGGGCAAGGATTATATATTTATGAACTCATCATCAAGCTCAAAAAGGGAATTGAAAAACGAATCAATTCCACAATTTCAGAACCGCAGGCAGCACTCCTCGGTGGAATTTTGCTCGGCAGTCGTCGCGGTTTGCCTGCTAAACTAACAGACGAGTTTAATCGCGTCGGAATAACGCACATTATCGCCATCTCTGGGTATAACATTACGATTATTGTTTCCGTCTTAATGACTTTGGCAAAAAGTTTGTATATTAATCGTAAAAAAGTTCTTTGGTTCATAGTCCCGAGTTTAATTTTGTTTGTTGTTTTGACTGGGATGAGTGCTTCTGTCGTCCGAGCGACAATCATGGGGCTCTTAGTTGTCGTCGCTGGGCACGTCGGACGGAAAGCTAGTCCCAAAAATATTTTAATGGCGGCTGCTGCAGTCATGGCTTTGCTTAATCCACGAATAATTTTGTGGGACGCCGGTTTTCAACTTTCATTTTTAGCAACTTGCGGATTAATGTTCCTTTCGCCTAAATTAAAAAAGTATTTTGTGCACGTGCCAGAGAAGTTCGGGTTACAAGAAAATCTGACCAGTACCTTTTCGGCGATAATTATGACTTTGCCGTTGATTTTATTTAACTTTAAACGACTTTCTATCATCGCGCCGGTGGCGAATCTTCTTGTTTTGCCGACTATTCCACTGGCAATGTTTCTCGGGTTTATCCAAATACTGGTGGCTTGTTTATCTCAAACTTTAGGTCAAATAGTTGCTTGGTTTACTTGGGCTGTTTTAGCCTATGTTGTTAAAATTGTTGATCTTTTGTCTTCATTTTCTTGGTCAGCTATAAATATGCAGATTGGATTACTGGGGTTGATCATCGGATTTGTCCCAATAATTATTATCATCTGTCGCAAAAGTAAAGTGGCTAATTCTGTTGGCGCATGATAAAATGTATACAAGAAGTTTTGTTTATAATTAATAATTTATGGACTCGTTACTGGTTACTAGTCACTAGTCACAAAAAGAATATGCATCTTTACAAAGAACAACGTGTCGGTGTCCTCGTGGACATACAAAATTTATACTACAGTGGCAAGGTCATGTTTAAAAAGAAAGTTAACTTTGGTGCGATTTTAAAAGAAGTCGTGGGTGAAAGAAAATTAATCCGCGCTATTGCCTATGGTGTGGCAACAGAAGAAGGTTTAGAAGAAAAGTTCTTTACTGCGCTTGAGGGTGTGGGCTATGAAGTTAAAACAAAAGATTTGCAAATTTTTCCAGGTGGACATAAAAAGGGAGATTGGGATGTTGGGATAGCGATTGACGCTATTAAGCTTTCCAAGAATCTAGACGTGATCATTCTGGTTTCCGGTGATGGTGATTATTTACCACTCGTTGAATATTTACAAAATACAACCGGTTGCCGTGTTGAAATAGCCGCTTTTCGAGAATCAACAAGTTCTTTATTGTTGAATTATGTAGATTCATTTACTGATTTAAGCGCAAATAAGAAAAAGTTTTTGTTGCCAGTTTAAATTGGGGGTAAGGGAAAAGGGGTATGGGATAAGGTATTAATTTGCTCCGCATCGTAATGGTGCGGGGTTTTTGTTTTTCACTGCGCGCAGCGTCATTGCGGGGGCGCTCTGGGCAGCCCCGTTTACCCTGCACCGAAAGAGAATACTTTCTGGTACAGGGAAGCAATCCCCTGAATCTTAATGATTATGAACTGCTATTAGAGGTCGGCTGGCTTGGCTTATAATTTTAGATATGAGAGATTACTTCGTGTTTTTGTTGAGACCTGCCCGCAATGACGCTTGTGATTCGGAAGGAAGGATAGCTTATTTACAAAAACCATGAATTTAGCTAAAATACTTATGTTATATCTATTAATAATTAAGCTTAAAAGTATGAAGCTTTTTTCAAAGATGAGTCTCGGCGCCTTGGTGCCAGTACTCGCTGTCGTGCTTTTGCTCTCTGGTTGTGTTAATCAAGTACAACAACCAAAGACTATCGAAACAATTAAGATTGGTGTGATTGCTCCTATGAGTGGCGATGCAGCTGCTTATGGTGAACAAATTCAACGTATTGTTGATTTTTACACTCCGAAAGTGAATGAGGTCGCCGCTAAAAGCGGAAAAGCTTATCAATTCGTTATTGAAGATGGAAAATGTGCTGGTAGTGAAGCTGTTACAGCTTATCAAAAGTTAGTGACCATCGACGGAGTTAAATTTGTTATTGGTGGTTTTTGTTCATCAGAAACCCTAGCAATGGCTCCATTAACTAAAGATGGTTCCGCTCTACTCACATCATACGGTTCATCAAATCCTGCTATCGAGGGTGCTAGTCCATATACATTTACCTTCTCTTATAGTGATGAAGTTGTAGGTAAAACTTTAGCTCGTGAAATGAGTAAGTACGAACGTTTGGCTATTATTACAGAACAAAATGATTATAATGTGGGTATTCAAAAGGTCTTCTTGGATGAATTAAAGGCTAATTATCCTAAAGTTACAGTTGTTGCTAACGAAGTTTTCCCAAAGGGTGCAACAGACATGCGTAGCACTTTGGAAAAGGTTAAGAAAATGGCTCCAGCAGCAGTTTTACTTAATCCAAACGCTGGGACAGGAATTACTTTAGTTAAACAAATGGCGGAATTAAAAGATTGGACTGCTTATACTTTATTTGGTCAATATGTTTATGTCGGAGAAACAGCCTTAGCCGCTGCTCCAGAATTAACTAATGGGATGACTGTTGTTGATGCTCCCTCGATTAATAATCCAGAGTTAACTGCAATGATGGATGAAATTACAAAAACAAAGGGAGTAATTACTGATGTTGGAACGTATTATACAGCATCTTTGATGGATGATATGAAGGTTGTGACAAGTTTAATTAACGAATTTGGTAATGATCCAGCGGCTGTTCAAAAAGCGTTAAAAGAAAGAACTTTCTCTGGTTTTATCAGCAATAATATTGATTTTAGAAATAGTTCTTTCCCGGGTGTTGCTGGTGGAATTTATAAAGTAATTGATGGCAAGGCTGTGTATCAGCAATAACTATGTTCTTCTTGCAGATATTGTTGAATAGTTTAGTAATGGGCACACAAGTGGTTTTACTTGCTGTGCCCCTTTATTTGGTTTATTCATCAAGCAAAATTTATCACCTGGGTCTTGGCGCCACGGGCATTTCTGTTGCTTATGCACTTTGGTTTGGACTTAAATCTGGTTGGAGTGTGCCTATGGCTATTATCTTTGCAATTATCTGTGCTGTTATTTTGGGACTTATCTCTTTTTCCTTACTAGAAAAACTCGCTAAGAAAAAAGAACATATGTTCGGACTCTTAGTGAGTTTTTCTTTGGGGCTGTGTTTAGAAGCGATCACGGCTATAATGTTTGGTACGGACGGGAAATTCTTTTTAACCACGCCCTTACCAACAATTCGTTTCAGTGAACTTTATCTAACTTTTCCTGGCGCTGCAACTTTAGCGACTGGATTGATTCTCTCTGTTTTATTTTTAATATTAGTAGCCAAAACTCCGTGGGGGAGAAAGATGAAAGCTGTTTCAGAAAATTCTTATTTATTATCAAGTTTATCTTTCAATGCTACGACCGTGCGTTTACTTGTTTTAATTATTGCGAGTATCCTTGCTGGATTTGTTGGTATTATGATGACTTTTAATTCAACATTGACGCCTGGGGCTGGATTTAATTTAGTTGTTTTAGCTTTTATTGCGCTGCTTGTTGGTGGAGTAAATAGTCTCAAGGGAACAATTATAGCGTCATATATAGTAGTTTTAATTCCCGAATTAATTGTTGGTCTCTCTGCTGGACAATATAGCGTTTCTTTAAGTTGGAAAATGGTTATTGTTTTTGTAGTGGCAGCTATTTTCTTAACCTGGAAACCAAATGGCTTATTAACTCGTAAAGAAAGAGTGGAATAATATGGGCTATTTTTTAACACAATTAGCTCGCCTAGCCGAGAACGTGGCGTTGGCCATCGGCTCTCATCTGACGATCGCGGTCGGCAACATTTTTTTCTTAGGTGGTTCGACTATGTTTTGTTTTGGCGCCTATGCTTTGGCTATCTCTCAAAAACTTGGAGTAGACCCTTGGCTTGCAGCTGCAATTTCTTTGATTTGCTCTTTTATATTTAGCTTCTTATTTGTTTTGGCTTATACAAAACTTTCTAATGATAGTTTTACGGTCTTTACTTTAGCAAGCATGCTCGCATTTGAAGCCCTAGTAAAATCCTGGGATGATGTGACTGGTGGAGTTTTGGGAATTGCTGGTATTATGCGTCCGGAAAGTATTGGTAAGCTGAAGGAACTTGTTATTTTCCAAATAATTTTCATGATCATTTTATTATTTGCAGAATATGTTATTTTGAAAACAGTTTTAGGTCGTAGTCTCCTTGGGATGAGAGAGAGTAAGCAGTTTGTTGAATCTCTGGGGACGTCCACAAAGATGATTGGAGGGGCTGCAATAATTAGCAGTTCGCTTATGGCAGCTGCTGCTGGAGTAACCACGGTTTGGCGCATACAATTTTTAGATGCAAGTTTTGGTAGCGTGGCCATGCTAATTTTGTCTGTTACAATTGCTATCTTAGCAGCTAAACCAAAGATCCGTTGGTTAATGTTATCAGCTATTTTTGTAACTTTTTTACCGGAGGTGTTGCGTTTTACTCCATTACCATCAGCGATGGTTGGTCATTTACGAATTTTGATTTACTCTGTCATGTTAATTATTGTGCTCTTAACTATAAGTAAAAAATTAATGCCGCAAAAGCGCTTTATTTAATATGCCCAAAGAAATTTTAGAAATCTCAAATGTTAGTGTCAAATTTGGCGACGCTATGATACTAAAAAATATTTCTTTTTCAGTTAATGAAAAGGAAATTGTTGGCATCATCGGGCCAAATGGCTGTGGTAAAACAACTCTATTGAATGCTATCTCTGGTTTTGTTCCACTAGAATCTGGAACGATCAGTTATAATGGTCAAGATATTATGGATTTGCCTCCGTATAAGCGAGCCCAACTCGGCATCGGCCGTAGTTTTCAACATGCTGGGATCTTTCGTGACTTGTCAGTCGAAGATAATATAGTTATTGGTTTAGAAAAAGCCGAAAAATATCCATGGTACTGGATGTTCACACCAAAATTTAGAAATAAAACAGATAGAACGGTTAAGGAATCATTGGAAGAAGTTGATTTACTGGCTCATCGCAAGTCGCTCGCTGGCATTTTATCTGGTGGGCAGATTCGTTTGCTCGAGTTAGCTCGTCTCAAGCTGTTTCATGGCAATATTCTTCTCATCGATGAACCAACTGCCGGTGTGGCGCCAGTTTTACGAACACAATTGGCAGCAATTATAAGAAAATTAAATCGCGAGCATGGTTTTGCGATTGTGGTGATCGAACATAATCTAAAGTTCTTGTTTGATTTGGTTGATAAGGTTGTTGTTCTCGTCGATGGTGAGAAATATATGGAAGGGAAGCCAGAAGAGATTCAAAAAGATAAACGATTACAAGAAATTTACTTCGGTGGGAGTGTTTAAATAAAAAATCGTACATAACAACGCGTTTGCGTTGTAGGGAACAAAAATTTTTGTTCCCCGCGGTCCACCGAACCGTAACGTACGATTTTTTTTATTGCGTCGCCGCACTTATTCCAGCGACATATCCCGTGCTCCAACAAATCTGAAGATTATACCCGCCCGTTGGTCCTGAAAGATCCAGGATTTCACCAGCAAAATATAAACTTTTAATAATTTTTGATTTCATGGTTTTGGGATCAACTTCTTTCAAGTTGACTCCGCCGACTGTGATCATAGCTTTGTCGAAACCTTCGAGATTTTTTATGCCATATTCTATATTCTTGAGCGCATTCCCCAGATTTCTTCGTTCTGGTGACGTGATCGCATTGCATTTTAGTTCTAAATTAATTTTATTCTTTTCGGCAAAATATTTTACAAAGCTCTGAGGCAGTATATTATTAAGAATTGATTGCAAAGTTTTATTCGGAGTCTCCGAGAAAAGTGAAATAAGATGTTTGTCCATTTTCTCTTTATCAATTTCTGGCAAAAGATCTATCGTCAAGGTCAATTTGGAATTTACTTGTGGTGCTATCCTCTGACTCAGAGTGATTGTAGCTGGCCCACTGATACCATTGGCAGTGAAAATGATGTCGCCGCTGTTTTGAGCGATTATTTTTTTAGCTAGAGTTGCTTTCAGCGAAATATTTTTTAAAGAAACGCCTTCGATAAATTTTATTCCATCTCTGGGTTTAATACCCCGTGGCTCTGCCACGGAACCATAAGTGTGTTAAAATGGAGTATATGAGTATATACATCCACAAAAGCCACA
>LBYP01000033.1 GCA_000996245.1 Parcubacteria group bacterium GW2011_GWA2_40_23
TGATTAAAACTGACTAAATTATATCACAAGCTATATTCGACCTGAAATAAATTGCCAAAATCGAAAAAGATAAAGAAATTCTGGCTATTTCATATAACGCATGGTTATTATACGAAAACATTTCGTATAATGCACCTAGATTGGTATGATATGCGAAATGATGTTACGATTTTAGCATTAAATAACATCAATAATATCTTAGCACAAAAACCAGTTATGTTAAACAATTTAGAGGTTATAGAGAATCGGCTAAAATTGCGTAATTACAGTACAAAAACAATTAAAAGCTATTTGGCTTGCTTAAAAGAATTTTCAGCATCAATAAATTTATTGCCGGAGCAGATAGGGGATCAGGATATTGAACTGTATTTATTAGAGAAACAGCGACGTGGAGCTTGCTCTCAAACAATTAATGTCCATTTAAATGCTATCAAGTTTTATTTTAGGGAATTGTATGTTCGCGAGATTAATTTTAAATACGCTAAGCGTTCTAAAAAGTTACCGGTAGTCTTGGCTCGGGAAGAGATTCAACTGATTTTAAATAATACGACTAACCCAAAACATAAACTTCTTTTAGCCTTGAGTTATGGCGCGGGACTGAGAGTGAGTGAGGGGATTAATCTAAAAGTGCAAGATATTGATTTTTCTCGTGGTCTTATTACTCTCCGCGAGGCAAAAGGTAAAAAAGATAGACAAACACTACTGCCAGAAAAATTATTGGAAGAGCTTCAGAAACTAATTGCAGGTAAGAACGGAAACAATTTTGTTTTTGAAAGTGAAAGGGGAGGTAAATTGACCACAAGAACAGCTCAGAAGATATTTGAGCATGGCTTGGCAAAAGCAAAAGTAACAAAGACGGCGACCTTCCACAGTCTAAGACACAGTTTCGCTACTCATTTGCTAGAAAATGGAACAGATATTCGTTATGTACAAATCTTATTGGGACATGCTAATATAAGGACAACGCAACTATATACAAATGTTTCGTCAAATATGATTCGTGGAATTCAAAGTCCATTATGAAACCTAAAATTATTATCATTCAAGGACCCACGGCAAGCGGGAAGTCAGCCATCGCCATTAAACTAGCTAAAGAGTTTAACGGTTTTTTAATTTCCGCTGACTCACGGATGATTTACAAGGGAATGGACATTGGCACTAACAAAGACAAAGGAAAGTGGGTTGCGAACACATATATTGTTCAGGGCGTGGAAGAGAAAATGATTGATGTTGTTTTGCCTGATCAAGAGTTTACAGTTGATGATTGGGTGAAGCAAGTTAAAATGATCATTAAGGAAGATAAACGTTTACCTGTTATTGTTGGTGGGACTGGATTCTACACCCAAGCGTTGGTCAATAATTTTAAATTACCAGTCGGAAAGAATGACGAGTTACGCGATAAATTAGAGAAAGAGTTGAAAGAGAAGGGAATTGAATCACTAGTTAAAAAGATAAAAGAAATTGATCCTGACATTGAATCAAAAATAGATATTCAGAATCCTCGCAGAGTGATTCGTGCAGCGGAAATATGTCTACAAACTAAGAAGCCTCTCGAACGACAGGTCGGTCGTCCGTTATATGAGGCATTTCAAATCGGCATAAACTTTGACCGTGAAAAGCTTTATGAAAAGATAAACAAACGAGTTGATGAAATGATTGAAG
This sequence comes from Parcubacteria group bacterium GW2011_GWA2_40_23, assembly GCA_000996245.1. Classification (GTDB taxonomy): domain Bacteria; phylum Patescibacteriota; class Patescibacteriia; order UBA11705; family JABHMO01; genus GWC2-39-14. The sequence goes on from LBYP01000033.1 coordinate 1,663, forward strand.
AAGGACTGGTTAAAGAAGTTGAAGGGTTGATGAAACAAGGTTTTTCAGAGAAGCTTCAATCAATGACTGGAATAGGCTATCGACAAGTCGTTCAATACCTAACAGGTAAGCTAAGTTCGTCGGATGCAGTGGAATTAATTAAACGGGACACTCGTCGTTATGCCAAAAGACAGATAACTTGGTTGAAACGTGACAAAACAATTAATTGGGTAAATTCAGCCAAAGAAGCCCAGGATCTTATAAGGAAATTTGTCTAAATTTAGACAAATTTCTTTGTTACCCCTTGCATTATTTTTAATAATGTGCTATAATATAAAGTTCGAAAGTGAAAGAGTCAACCAACTATGGAGGCGATCATGAATCGCGCAATCAACGTCCTGTTCGTCCTGGTCCTGGTCCTGTTCCTCTCGGGCTGCGACATAACCCTGTGCACCCCGGACTGTGGGTCGGGCTTCACGTGCGGTAGCGATGGCTACTGCCACGAGGAGTACTACCCGGCCACCGACTGCTACATGGACAGCGGGTGTCAGCACGACACCGACTGCTACCAGAACGAGTATTGCGGGTACGACGGCTACTGCTACGTGTACGAGCAGGAGTACGACGGCGGGTGTCAGCATGACACCGACTGTCCCCGCGGTACCTACTGTTCGTACGATGGCTTCTGCTACTACCAGTAGCGCCTCGCGCTACATCGATCTAAGACCCCCGCTCACATGAGTCGGGGGTCTTGTCTTTGTTTGCGTTGGTACGTGTCAGTCGCGACTGACACGTACGGGATACGTATATATCTGTACGTGCAGGTCGCGACCTGCACGTACGACGAATTTAATTATTGCGCTAAATATTCTTGCAAAAGTTTTTCTGTTTCCTGCGGATCAGCCTTACCATTTGTTTCGCGCATTATTAAACCCAAGAAGTATTTGATGACCACAGTTTTCCCAGATTTATATTCGGCCACTTGATCAGGGAATTGAGCCAAAGTTTTTTCGATAATGATTCCGAGTTCATCCGAGCCACTCATTTGCACTAAATCCATATCCTCAATTAAATGCGAAGGGTCCCCACCAGTCTCAATCATTCTTTTAAGAATAGCCTGAGCCGCTGAACTATTTACTTTGCTTTCATAAACAAGACAAATAAATTCAGCAAAGTTTTCAGCAGTTATTTTGCTAGATTTGAAAGAAATATTTTGTTCTGACAAAGCAGGTAAATATTTGTTAATCAGCCAATTTGACACCAATTTGATCAACTTATGTTTATTTGTTTCCCAAATTTCTTCCTTGTTACCGCTTATGGTGTCGAGATCTTCGAGCCAGGATTTTAATTCTGATATAACTTTCTCGGTGAAATTAGCCAATTGTTTTGAGTCAGCCAAAATCTTGGCTTCTTCGCCGGTGAAGTCGTACATATCTACAAAACGTCGTCGTTTATCTTGTGGTAATTCTGGTATTTCAATTTTGAGAGCTTGAATTTCATCTTCAGTGATAATAATTGGTGGTAAATCTGGTTCTGGGAAATAGCGATAATCACTTTCACCTTCTTTGACGCGTTGGCTGATAGTTGTTTGCGTAGCTTCGTCCCAACCGCGGGTTTCTTCTTTTGTTGGTGGCGTTCCGGCATGCCAAAGTAGTGTCTGTCGTTCGATTTCGTAAGCGAGAGCACGTTCTAACGCTCTAAAGGAATTGATATTTTTCAATTCAGTTTTTGGATAAAGCTTTTTGTCACCAACTGGTCGCAAAGAGATGTTGCCATCGCAACGTAATTGGCCTTTTTCCATGTCTGCATCAGAAATATTTAAATGGCGCATGATCAGTTGTATTTCCTGACCAAAAGTTTTAGCTTCTTGCGGACTAGAGAGATGCGGATGTGTCACGATTTCAATAAGTGGCGCACCACCACGGTTGTAATCAATTAAAGTTCCATCATTGATATGTGTTGATTTGGCAGCATCTTCCTCTAAATGTAAGCGAACAATGCCAATGCGTTTTAATTGATTTTCATCGGTTAATGACCCAGCCAAACCGTCGCGGGTTTCCCAGTTTATGACCAATGATCCGTCTAAGGCTAGAGGTTTATCGTACTGAGAAATTTGATAACCTTTGGGCAAATCAGGATAAAAATAATTTTTGCGGTCAAATTTAGTAAAATTAGCAATGGTGCAATTCAAAGCTAAAGCAGCTTTCATGCCCATGTGCACAGCTTCTTCGTTGATAGTTGGTAAAATTCCAGGGTGACCCAAGCAGATAGGGCAGATGTTCACATTCGGATCTTTGGCTTCTATTTCATTAGAACAAGCACAAAACATTTTAGTTTTGGTTTTGAGTTGGACGTGGAATTCTAGGCCGATTATGGTTTCGAGTTTCATAAATTAAGCGTTATTCGTTCAATTGGCAAGATAGGCGGTGTTTTTACCTTTACCTGTTGCTTTAATGATTTTAATTTTCTTTAATTTTTGTAATTGCAATTGCGCTGATCGGCGAGGGCAAGATAAAACATCTTCGACATCTTTTACAGCGATTCTGCCAACTTGATCCAAGAAGTCAATAATTTTTAATTGTTCTGGAGTAAGATAAATTTGTGATTTTATTTTTTCATCAATTTTACGAGTGCTTAGTGGCAAGATTTTATTTTTTACTTCATCAATTTCTTTTTTGAATCCTTTAACAAAGTATTCCAACCAAGAAGTAATGTCGGTGCGTCGTTCATCGTATGTTTTACCTAAATTGATAGCTTTGTAATATGAAGGTCGGTCAGTATTATAAAAATCTTCTAACGCAAACAATCGACGAAAATCATATCCGCGTTGGTAAAGTATTAAGGTGGCTAAAGCGCGAGCTGTGCGACCATTTCCATCGTTAAATGGGTGGATTGCTGCAATCTCCATGTGAGCGATAGCAGCCACAAGTACTGGGCTTATTTCTTTTTCTTCGCTTTCTTTGAGCCAGGTGATAAATTCATTGATAAGCTGGGGTACACGTTTGGCTTCTGGACCAGTATATAAAGTTTCTTGTGGCATACCAAAACGTCGACGCACAACATAAATCGGTCCTGGTCGGTAATGTCCGCAATATTGTACTGCTAAGGTTTTATTAGCGACTAATTTATGAATTTTTAAAATTATTTTTTCAGTTATTGGTTTTTTTTCGGCGACAGTTTTTTCAATGAATTTTAAGGCATTGAGATAATTTTTTACTTCATAAATATCTCTATCTGGTGCGTCGATTTTTTTATTAGCAAAAAGAGCTTCTACTTGACCGAGGTTGAGTTGGTTGCCCTCTATTTCGGTAGAGTGGTGTGTCATGCGGATAATGGCTTGTCGACGTAATTTTACTTCTTGTTGTGGTAATATTTTTGCACGATCAATAATACCTTTAGCTTCGGCAATGGCCGTAAGGTCGCGCAAGATTTTATTGCTGTGTTTGTATTTTGGGTTAAACATAGTTGCTTATGAGTTTTTATACTAGTATTATAGCATAAAGTTTTGGTTCGCGCAAGATTCGCGCAGTATTCGCGCAAGATATTTTGATTTCTATTTTTTTAACCTTTTTGATAATATAATCGTGAAAAACTGCTATTTAGTGGTGTAATTTCACGTTTATAATGGTTAAATCCCAGCCCGATTATGATTTCAAGTTTTATAATATAATGATTATTCTGGTTTTATTTTAGCATTATTTGACGAAAAAAGGAAGTAAAACTACTCTATTTGTATAGTTTGTTTACGTCTTTTGTTGGTTTTAATAGTGGAGCACAAAACATGGTTCGCGCAGTATTCGCGCAAAGAAAGTAGAGGTTTTGAGAATGTCATAAAGCTATGCTTATACAAAAAATCCCGCTGCGCTGCGGGATGAGGTTGTTTTAATAATTGGAATAATGAAATGTGTATTGGTGTTAAAATGTTTAAGGTTTTTGTGTTTCATATAACGTTTCTACGTATGCATACGCAGTGTTATATGATGTACATGTTTTCCTCTAATTTCTGAAAGAAATTACTCTTAAAAAGAATCCGATTTTGTTTTTTCGTTTGGGGCGATGGGCAGAGGGGAATTAAAGGGGTGAATGCCCGAAGCCCAAAACACCTTATTGTGTTGGTGCGACGATTAATTGTTTCCGATTAAATATTTTTTGCAAAACAAACAGGGCTATTAGAGATATCGGCAAAGAAATTGCTGCATTTTCAGGAGTAACTTTGTCGGCAATAAAAATTATTATCACACTCACAAAAGATAGAAATAAACTCCAAAATACTGCTCGTTCGTTAAGTTTCCAATAAAATGACCCAAGGATAGATGGAAATAACGCTAAAGATAAACTACCCATTGATAAACCGAGAGCAATAATATTTTGATAAGAAATCGCAATAATTACTGTTATGACCACAAAAAGTAACATAAAAAACCTTGTCAATTTTTTCATTGATTCTTCGCTGTATTTTTTTGTGTAGTTTTTAAAATCGCGTGTGAAAATAGAAGAAATCATGAAAGTAACGGTGTCTGAAGATGAAAGCGCAACAGCGTAGAGAAGCACCATACCGAATTCTTTTAATCCAAACGGCAATAATTTTGAGAAGCCAGTTATTAGAGCATCTTCTGGTAAAATACTAGGGAAAAATTGTTTTGTGGCTAAACCTACGATACTGATAATAATGGCCAAAAGTGGCAAAATTATTGCTGAATATCCAAGACCGCGCTTGAGATTTTTTTCATCTTTGGTGGCAAAAA
>LBYP01000034.1 GCA_000996245.1 Parcubacteria group bacterium GW2011_GWA2_40_23
GTTCTTTATCTTGTTATTCAGCGCTTCTATCTCTTTCTGAAAATCAGCAATAGTTGTTAAGTCAATGTCTTCTTCTTTTTGAAAAACAGCTATTTTCTCCAAATTGATTTCGCCATTAAGATATATGGCTATGGAAAAGGCAATGAACAGAGCAGAAATCAAAAACAGCAAAATGCCCAGCTCAAAAATTAAAACAAGTTTTAACTTTTTCTTAATCAGGATTCCTTCTTTTTCTTCTGGCGGCAATAGATTTATCATCTTTATGATTTTTACTCTGGCAAGGCTCCCCTTAAAGCTAATCCGAAAATTTTAGCATGGGAAAGCGATCTTTTTAAATATTCTTCTGAAATACGATCTTGGGGTTCCGATAAAATATTTGTCCAGGGGTTGCCGGTAATTGTTGAAATTCCCAGTTTTTTAGCTAAATAATGGTCAAATCCTTTAAGATTAGCGCCGTCTCCGGAAATTAAGATTTTTTTTATCTCATTCCTTGTTGGCGGCAAATGTTCATGATTTCGATGTGAATAATAAAAATCAAGAAAGTTTTTTATTTCCGAAACCAGTTGAGATAACGACGAATCCAAAACATTAAGGATTTTCTCGTTCTCGGTAATTTCTTTCTCTAAATTGAAATCGCCTGTTTTTTCCTGGAACTGAACTTTAATTTTTGACTCTAATCCATAATCTGTTTTTATCTTTTCCGCCTCGATAGTATTTATCTCTAAACCAGAGGCCAGGTCTTGGGTTAATTTTTCTGAGGCAAAAGAAAGTAAACTGGTAAACCTGATTGACCTTCCGGAAAAAACGATCAAAGCCGTTCTGGTTGCTCCAAAATCTATCAAGAGAACTGGATTTACGGTTATTAAATTCTTTATTAAGGCGCGGCTGATCGATAGCGATTCAATCTCAAGGGCATATGGGTTCAGGCCGGCCAACTTTATTGCTCTAATATACGAATTAACGATATTTTGAGGCGCGGCCACTATTAAAACATCGCAGTGGTCTAAATGATCAACAATCGGATCGACTGCTTCAAAATCAAAATATGAATCCTTAAGGGGAATCGGGATATGATTCTCGGCTTCAAAAAGAATAGCCTTCGCCAGCTCTTCCGGCGCCATTTTTGGCATCTGGATTACCCTTAAGAATGTTTTCTCGTCTGGTAAAGAGACAATTACTTCTCTGGTTTTTAATTTTTCGCCTTTCACCTTGGCCAAAGTTTTTTTAATAATCGTTACTAAAGCCTGTTCGTCTTTTATCTCGCCGTCTTCAATAATTCCTTTTGGTATTAATTCTTCGCCAAAACAAGCAAGATCAAAGTCCTTGCCCCTTCTTTTAAGTTTGGCGATCTTTACGGAAGAATCTGAAATGTCTAATCCGAAAGCAGTTGGTTTTAAAGTTAAAAAATCTCTCATTTTTGAAACTATTTTTAATATAGATTTATTATGGCGAATCGAAGATTTGGCATATCGAACTTTCAGTTCATTATAGCAATAATTATCATTATCCGCATTTTCAATTCCTATTCTTCTTGCCAGTTAATAGTTTCGTATTGGCTATTGATAACCGGGGTTAAAGGAGGGGGGAGATAAAGAAGATTGGCATCGATTAGGGTCTCTCTTTTCAGATAACCTGAAACAATTTGAGATCCGGACGTCCATTGAGTGCCAACTCTGCCGTTGCTGGCAATCGAGCCAATAATCTCTAATTTACTCTTAATATTGTTTGGATAGTGGTTTCTCGAAAATCTGCCTTTTTGAGCCAGAAAAACTCCTTTCAATTCCATTTGATCTGGAGATTGCGGGCCGATTAAAACATTCCTTTCTCCTATCAAAGTTAGCCCGTCTGAGCCGTCTGCCAAAGAATAGTTGATATTATTAGCCAAAACTACGTCTGTATCAAGATTGGGATTAATTAAGTTCGCCGAAGCGATGGTTACTTTTCCCTTGACCTCCCCTTCCGGCCAAAGATTATCCTCAACGAAAATTAACGAACAATCAGAGGGCACGGGCAAGGTTTCATGAAGGTATTGATTGCTGATAATAAAATAATCGTAGTGCCAGCCTTCCTCGAGACTGTAAGCATAGGTTGAAGAAAGCCCGGTGATGATCCAAACCTCTACTTTATTATCAGACCTTAATTTTAAACGGTATCCTTTTCCTTGAGGATTAATTTCTATTGACGGCCTGAGATAAATTCCTCCGGATTTAGCCGCCGTTTTCATTGTTGATAAATTAATGGTAACCCCGGCAAAATCAAAAGAAGGATATGGAAAAATGAAAAGATCCGGAGTGCTATTATTGGTAGTGGTAAAAACTCCGGGGCAGATACAATCTGTTCCCTGGACGCGGCAGCCAGAACTTATCGGGCAGGGAGAACAGCCAAAAGAAGAAGTGCACGTCCATTCTGGTTTGGCCGAAGTCACCAGCGACTGATTTTCCCCATCAATGCGGATCCCCCCATTTGAGTGATATATTCCCTTAATCTCGTGATCTTCTCCTATCCAAACATTGCTGTTCAGAATATATGAATATTGGGCAATTGACGGTCTGCCATAAAAAACGCCGATCTTTCTTTTTATCTGCGGATATTTTAAGGTCCAGCCTTCGACCGAAACTCGGCTATTAACCGCTTGGCTGCAAGAAATTGTTGAAGTTGCCTGAAGAAAAAATCTGCCAAGCAAATTCCCTTTTGAATCAAAATAATCTCTTTCGCCCACGCAGTTGGCAACCAAATCATGATTAAGACACCAGCGATAAAAGTTTATGCCGGCTTCGGCAATCCCTAAAGATTCTGTCCAAGCAATTTTTTGGGCGCTTTGCTTTAATTGCAAAAGAGCAAATCCCAAAATCCCTGAGAGCATCAACAGAAAAATTGCTCCGAAGACCAAAGTATAGGTGATGATTATTCCTTTTTTATGAATATTTGTCTTCATTAAAATTGCAATAAATCTCCTTACTCTGTTTGTTCTGTTTTTAAATTCCTGAGTTGAACAAAAGATTCCAGACCAAAATCCTGCGGCGGTCTTTCTGGATTACTGTTAATCACCAAATAAACTTTCATTAATTTAGTGTCTTTCACCCTGGCCGGCAAAATGTTGATTTCTTCATTATTAATATCAAAATACTGAAAAATCGGAGGCGTATTCCTGACATAGGAACTCAGGATAGTAATTTCTTCCTGGGCTGACGGATATGTTGGCGGCGCGCCAATGGGCCGAGTCACCCCTTTTTTAAATTGATGGCCTGATCCGATTATCTCTTCTGTCCAGGAAAGTTCAAATCTGGCTTTCATCGAATGATTTGGGTCCTGCCAATTGCAAGAATTATCGACTTTATTCGAAGCATCGGCTAAAAATTGAAGTGAGCCGTCGCTGGCGTCGTTGGCAATGTCAAGGGTAGCTGTTCCTTGCCAACTGCCGGCGCAATCAAAGCATTGGCTTAAACAAAATGATCCCAAATCCTGTCCATCCAAAGAAATATTTGCGTATTCATTAGAAGCGCCAAAGTCTCCTTCAATCGAAATTTGAACCTGGGCAGATTTTAGAATTCCGGTTAAAAAACCGGAAAAATTAACTCCGCAGGTCCCGCCTTTGCTGAAGCTGACGCATTCTTTGGTCAAGACTCCGGAATTTGTTGTTCCTAAAAAATATCTGACTCTTTCTGTTTTGCCATCGCCATCTATGTCGCTGTAGAAAACAAATTCTTTGTCGTCTGCTTTCTCAATCGCATAAGAACCGTTATCTCCCTGTCCTGCCTGCCTAATTTCTTTAACCATGGTTTCAATCCCTTTCCTCGCCTCGTCAATAGCGATGGATTGTTCTTTGGTATAACCATAAACCTTATAGCCTAAAGAAATAAAGCCCATTAAGGCTGTAGTTGCCAATGTAAAAACCACAACTGTAACTAACGATTCTATCAGGGTAAATCCTCTTTTTTTCATTCGATTTGTTCTAATCTGATTATTTCGATCTGATCTCCACTGACAAAAACTTGAGTTGTTGTCGTCAAATATCCCGGAGCCTGAATTTCAAGATTATAAGTGGCTGTTGTAAGGGGAATAAAATATGCTTGCCCGCTTTCGTTGGTGGATAAGATCGCATCATAACCCAATTCAGAATTACTCAATTTGGCCCAAGCGGCGAAAATTGGTTCAAGCGTTAAGTTGTCTTCAATAGTCAGTAAAAGAGAAGTTTCGGCTTTCATGTAAAGGCTGATTGGAAGATTTGTGCCTGGGGCCAGGCTAATCGGCTGAACCTCGGGATCTGTAGCAATCAAGTCTAAACTGGCGCCCGGAACGGTTGAAAAATGATAATTATCCCATTCTAAATCTGAAATAACAGAGCTACCGCTGGCATTGGAAATAAAGCCTTGCGAATATTTAAAAACCTCTTGTTCTTGAGAATCAAGGCCAATGATTTTTTCTCCTTTTAAATTAAAACTGGCGCCGGGGATTATGGTCGGTTCAGAAGTTTTCCAGGACGCCTGCCAATCAAAAAGAGTTGGCGTTGCTGTCAAATCCTGGGTTGAAAAGTTCGCCTTAATCCTTAATTCAGGATAATTTAAAACACTGAGGTTTTTTAAGCTTATCGGTGAAACTTCAAAACCGACTTGATTTCCCGGTAAATCCTGATTTAAAATCAATTGCCAGGCTTCTCCCTCAAGATAAAAAACCTGATAAAGGATTTGCGTTGATTCTGGCTTTTCTGCAGAAAAAGAGATTTCGTCCCAAGAAATAATATTTGCCGGAGTTATTGTCTCTGAAATCAAATATCCCGAAGATTGATATTCAGTTTCGATTTTTACTAAGGTTACTTCTCCTGCCGCCGCCAACAAGCCTGATATTTCAGATATTTTACTCTGATCTGAAAAAGAATCTTTAAATAATTCTGAGCCCCACAAAGAAAGGGTGATAACGTCAAAAGAACTCTGGTGATCAATAGATAAGCTGATTGAAGTTAATTTTCCCTCAATAACAAGCGGGTGAGGAATTTCTGGAATAGCAATTTCGTCTTCGCCAAAGCTTCTTTCCAGACTATAGCCTATTTTTGAAGCAATGACTTTGTAAGACGAGGGGGTTAACGAAGTTAACGAAAAATAATGTTTACCGCTAAGAGGCGTAGCGCTTTTAATTGTTTCTTCAGTCAAAGGATCTTTTATTTCAATCAAAGGAGAAGGAACCATCAGGCCAGTAGCGTCAAAAACTAAAACCTCTAGAATTCCTCCTGTTTCTGAGCATTCTTCAACTAAAGAAGCGGGGGAGACATCGGTAGCTAAAACCACCTGGCCAGTGAAACGTCCTGTCCAGGAAACTTTAATTTCCACTTTTTTATAATCATTAGGACAATCATCTTCGGGGGAAACAATGCCGTCAATAGCGTCAACGGCATAATCGACTGTTCTTTTAATGGTATAGTCAGTGCTGTTTTGTCTGATGACTGAGCTGGCTAAGAGATTCCCGCCTGGAAAACCGTTGCTGATCCCGACTGAGTTGTAAGGCAAATTCCTGATTTTTTCAATTTCCCCGTTGGCAACGGCAGTCGCCACAACTTTATTCCTGGTTTGGATAATTACCTTTAAAGCTAATTGGTATGCGCCGAAAATACCCAAAAAAACAATCAGAGTTAAAGATATACCGACCAATACTTCGATTAAGGTAAACCCTTTTTTAGAAAAACCAATCATTAGTTTTATCAGAACGCCACGAGGAATGAACGCGGCAATAAAAGTAAAAATGCTTTGCGGAAAAGTTCACCGCAGGATGCTTTATTGAATTGCCTCAAGCATTGAATACATTGGTTGAATCATAGAAATGGCGAAAAACCCAACCGCCCCGCCTACGGCTAGCATTAGCAATGGCTCAATCAAAGAAGCCATGTTTTTGGTGGTATTGGCAACTTCTTCTTCTAGAAAAACTGCCAATTGCTCTAAAACTTGCGAGGTTTCTCCGGTTTCCTCGCCAACTTCAACCATTTG
>LBYP01000035.1 GCA_000996245.1 Parcubacteria group bacterium GW2011_GWA2_40_23
AAGGCAGGGATATGGAATATCAGAAAATACATGAAGATCAGCTAATTCTGGTTTGATGCGACGATACCCCGTAGGCTCTGCCTCGGGGTGATTCATTTGCAAAAAAACTCTAGCTGACGATTAAATATAAATAAGTTAAATAAAACATCATAATAAATTTTTGATGTTTTTTGTTATAAAAAACGCTCCACCACATTTGATGTGATGGAGCGTTTTGTTATTTAAGAGGTTCTCATAGCAGAACATGAACGACCTTGTTATCTGTTCATTCTCATTAAATGAAGGAAAAGACTGCTGACCATCGCCCTGACCATGGGCGCGTTGGGAGGAGCTTCCATTAAAAAAACTCGTAAACCTAAAGACAGGTATTCTCTTCCATTTGGGCAGAGATCAGATTCTTTCAGTAGATTGCACAGACTCTCGGCGCTAAGCCAGGCATTCAGCACGTCGCCCTTGCTTTCCAAACTGGCTGCAGCATTAATATACTTTAACGCTACTTCGTAGAATGGTGGGTTCATCATCACTTCATCTCCTTCGTTTTGTTACTCTTTTGGTTTTGGTCTCTTTCGGTTGGGCCATCTGACTGTTTCCCATTCATCCTTATTAACTTCCCGGTTGGGGTCGAAATCCTCATATAGAATATCTGCGAAATGGTCCAAGGCCTGTTGAGTTTGTACATCTCCATAGTCATGAATATGGAGTTTGCCACCCACTAAGTTAAAATTGTATTGCGCTTGAAAATGATGAGGGTCGCAATATTCTTTGATTTTGTCGTTTGTAATAATATCGATTTGCATCGGTAAGTTCCAGTTATCTGTTCTACAAGGCAGCCCGTAACGCTGAATATTGAAAAGACCAAGAAAAGAGAAGTGCGTTGGTTGAAGGATCGGGTGACGGCTTTGACGATAGTAGGTAAATTCGTGCCAATTTATCTGAAAGGCTTTCCAAAAACATTTAACAATGCCACGGACAAGATAATTAATCCCTTTAAAGGATTTTGGTGCGCCTGCACATCTCCAAAAGATAAAAACATTACCGATATTACAAAGTGGAAAAGGAAACTTTATTACAATCCCTAGGTTCGGAAGGGCTAACACCAGCCGCCAGCTACCGAAACTAATTCCCATGGTTTTTTCCTTTTCTATTTTTCGCTCGTCATTTAGTATTTGTCACACCACTCTTCAAAAGTTATCACCCTGTTAGGATCATAATTTTGAAAGAGTATCTCCCCAAAGAGATCAAGTGCCTTTTGAACGTGGGCTTCCCCATAATCGTGCATGCACAACTGTCCATTTTTGATGCTGAAGTTGTCTGGATTTCTAAAGTGATGTGGATCACTATACTGCCGAAGCAAAATTCCTTTATTCAACAAAATACCTTTGAATATTGCATCTATTTGGAACGTGAATTGCTTATTGTAACCAGGTCGGCCAGTATCACAGGGGATAGGAACTCCATAGCGTTGGATGTTTACTAATCCTAGAAGAGAAAAGTAGGTTGGCTGAATAATGGGGTGACGACGTTTTAGATAATAAGTGAATTCCCGCCAGTTTATGCGACAGGCTCTAAAGAAAAAGCGAAAGAGATTTTTTACAAACCGGAGCCTAATACTAAGCCACGGAATATCTTCTTTTTTTCCTCTTTTTTCACGCAAGTCGTAAAAGGCATTCCGGATATTGTAATAAGCAAAGGGGAATTTAATAGCGAGTTTCAAATTCGGAAGTAGTAGCACGATGCGGTTTACTCCGTATCCTATCTTCATTTGATCTCCGTATTTGTCAATGAACCTGTTTTGACATTATCGTTAATTGGATTTAATGTATAGATTGTCGTGACAAAACCACAACAATATGCAAACTGATAAAATATTAGATTTATTTAATTTGAGAACTTTAGAAAAAGATGTTTTTTGTGTTTGTTTAGAATTGGGGCCGTCGGGAGCGACAGCACTCGCGCAAAGAGCAGGGATTACTCGGACAGCTGTTTATGATGTTTTGGAATGTCTAAAGAAAAAGGGCTTAATGATCGAATCACAAAAAGGAGGAACAAAAGTTTTTTCTGTGCAAAAGCCAGAGGCAATAGAATTGTTGATAGATGAAAAACAAAATGAAATTTTAAATGCCAAGGAAGCTTTGACGCAATTTAAAGAAGAATATTCTGCATCGAATAAAGCATCCAAACCTCGTCTACAAATTTTTCAAGGGCAAGAAGAGCTCCGTCAGATGATGAAAGATATGTTGTTGTATCGAGATATTACTGCTTATGTTTTGTGGCCAGTTGCAAAGGTTGTTAAATTATTGGGCAGCGACTTTTATCGTGAGTTTCATCAAAAAAGAGCGGAACGTAATATTAAAATAAAAGTTATTTGGCCTCAGGTTCAATCAATGGCCAAATCAAAATATGATTTTTTAAAAAATGACTTTGAGTTAAAAAGAGAAATTAGAATTGCTCCAAAAAATATCGACTTTTCACTTGGCTATACAATCTATTCTAATACCGTCAGATTTATTTCTTCAGAAAAAGAGAGCTATGGGTTTTTAATCGAGAGTCCGGAGATGGTGGAGATGATGAAAAAACAATTTGAAGTTATTTGGGAAGCATCAACAAAAATATAATTTTAAAAAATTACCCCACACCTATTTGTAGATGTGGGGTTTTAGATTACTTGATTTCGAGTTCCGCTATCGTCCTCTCAACGGCTTCCGCTTCGCCATTGTGCTTACCCGGATTGTCTGAGATCTTCGCCACATTGACGAGCTTGCCTTTGACCCAGCAACGCAGGAGTTTGATAACCATGTTGAGTGGCTTTACTCCCACATCGTTGCTGAACCAGGTGCCGATGCCGAAGGAAACGCGAAACATTTCGCCGAAGGTTTTGAGCAGATCAATCACTTTCTCGGCCGAGTCGATGGAATCGCTGTAGACGAGCGATTTGTCGGTCGTCGCGAGAGTGAAGCGATCGTACCAAGCCTTGGCTTTTTCCGTGAAGCTATACGGATTGCCGCTGTCTTGGCGCAGGCCGGTCAAGAGTTGCGCAATATTCTTCCCGATGTCGCGGAAGAAGACATCAGAAGTGAAAGTGTCGGGCAGTGCAATGGCCAGGCCGCCATCGTACTCATCGAGCCACGACTCCAACCCGCGTTGATTGGCGAGCCGAGTTCCGAACATGGTTTGGTGCGCCATGAACCATTCGTGCGCTTGAGTTCCGATTGACTTCACTCCGTATTTCATGGCGAGATAGACGTTGCTGGTGCCGACGAAGCAGTTGCCAGCATTTTCGACCATGTACGCCACGACGCGCTCTTGAATTGCGTGCGAGTAGCGACGACGCGTGCCGAACTCTGCGAACTTGGCGCCAGCTTCCGTCAGTTTCCGAGTTTTGTCTTTGAGGCTGGTCTGGAAGTATTCTTCGTTTACTTCCTGGCCAGTCATTTTGAAGTACAGTTCGCTCACGAGTGCGAGCAGCGGAACTTCCCACAGAATTGTGCGGAACCACGGCCCTTTGATGCGCAGAGAAATTTCTCCACCGCGCTGCGTGACCTTCACATCCTTGGAGCGCAGTTTGAACGTGCGCAGAAATTCCACGAACTCGGGCCGGAAAAACTGCGTGTGTTCGTTCGTTTTGAGCCAGTTGAATTCCGTGGCTGTCAGTTGAAGCTTTCCGACTTCAGAAATCTGCCAGCGCAGGGCTTCGGCAAATCCCTCGGGGAAGGGAGTCTGGCCGCGGTTGGTGAGGTTGTACTCCACCACCAGGTCGCGGTACTGGCGCCAGGCACCTTGCATCATCGTGAACTTGTACAGGTCGTTGTCGAGCAGGGAGGTGATAAGCGGCGTTCGCATGAAAGTTGCCATGATGGTCTCCTTTGGTTTTAAAGTACGTTGGTGTCATTTTGACACTATCTACTGCACACCTTTATTATAGTGTAGGCTATACACCTTGTCAAGAGCGGAGCTTACCATGATTCACATGATTAAAAGCATGATTACTATGATTAAACAGGTAAATTAAGGCAAAACAACAGCTTAATTTAGCTGTTGTTTTGGTTGAATGAGGAATAATGAATAGTGAATAAAGTTGTGCTATTTGTCTTTATTCTTTATTCCTTCTTAGGAACAAGAACAACTGGTTTGGGGTGCGTTATGTCGCTTTCCATGCTCGAACAGGTGACTCTGCCCGCGCCGTCCGGTGAATTCAACTTCGCCAAGATTTTCGCGCCTATCGTCATCGAGAAGAAGACGGTCAACAAGGGCAAAACCGACGAAGACGTGGTCGAGGTCGAAGTCTGCAACAAGATCGGTGCCTTCGAAATCGCCTACCTTGGAGAGCAGTTCCGGACCTTCCTGGAGAAGGAGTTGTCCAAAGCTCTCGAGCTCATTGCGCTCCGTCCCATCCTTCTTCAGTACGTCAATTGCGTCGATCCCGAGCCCACGGCCGAGATCCTCCGCCTCCTGGGTGGTCCGGCTGGAGCCGTGCCGCTGTCCTGGCTCGTGGCCGTCATGGCCGACCAGAAGCTCAGCACCAGCACCTTGAACAAGATGAAGCTCGACGGCTCGAAGAACGTCTTCCTGACCCTCGACGACGAAGACCAGCCCTGCTGGGTGTACGTGTCCCTCAAGGACAATCGCTGGTACATCGGTGGTGGGGTGCCCACGCAGGCTCTCGCCAAGAACGAAGGTCGTCGCTTCTTCGGTCGTCGGATCAAGTAGTCCTGTTCTTGTTCTTGCTCCTTTCTACCTCGTGGTGGGAAGGAGCTTTTATATACTACTAATTACCTATCTGCTACCTGTCCTCCGTACGAGACTTTGGAAGGTGGACGAATCTACAAATGTTGATTTATTATTTTTCTTGATCCATGATCTATGCTCTATGATAATTCTTGACAGTACTGTCGAATCTCTGTATTGTATACAAGTTGGCGTTGCTGTTGCTGGGCATAACTGGGTGATCTTGTAGATGCGTTTCTCCCCGTGGCGCAAAAGCAAGGTCATTCGGGCTGGGGAATACCAAGACCTGGGCTGCATCCCGCCTCCTCAGCTGATGTGGTACGGCAAAGTAATGGTAGTCATGGCCTCTCTGACAAGAGGATATCTACCGCCGGCACACAATCGTCAAAGGGACTAGCGCCTCGCGAACGCAAAAGGTTTTCAGAGTAACTGGACACAGGTTTCTCCTCCGGCTTTTCCGTCCAGCGAAGAGAACTCCTGGTTGAGTCCCCATTAGGGGACAAACTGAGCAGCAGCAGCAACGCCATCCTTTCATCGCGCGCTTTGACTCTTCAAGGTGCGCTATTTTTTTATTTACTAATTTAGTGACCAGTAACCAGCGACCAGTGACCGGAAGATGTTTAGATATTACTGGTTACAGGTGACGGGTGACTGGTTACCTTTTTTTGTGTTGACAAAATCAAATAAAAGTAATATATTAAGAAGTTCAAAAAGAGGAGTACAACCATGAGCAAGTTGCTTGTGATTTTGGGTCTGATTGCGGTTCTGGTTCCGGCCAGCGCCGTAGCCTATCCTGTTTCAGAAGAGACGGTTCGTGAGTTCCAGAAGAACTTGATCCGTCACCACTACCGGAGCGACGTGCCATACTGTTTTCTGCCTCAGGTGGTCGCATATGCCAATCTGTACAATTTGAGGCACATCAAGGCTAACTGGGAGAATCTTGAATTGACATTCCGCCAGAAGTCTTTTTGCGAGTTCAAAGAAGCCGGGCTTGAAATGTTTTTCTGGCTTATGCTTCTCGAGAGTGGCGCAGATCCAAATCGAATCAGTCCGCAGGGCGCCATCGGTCGATACCGTTTAATTTTGGGTGCTTAGAAAGTTGTTTTCTCTGCTAAATTATGCTAAGAAACGAGTGTTTAACTAGTTAAATGACCTATTATGGCAAAAA
>LBYP01000036.1 GCA_000996245.1 Parcubacteria group bacterium GW2011_GWA2_40_23
AAGGCAGGGATATGGAATATCAGAAAATACATGAAGATCAGCTAATTCTGGTTTGATGCGACGATACCCCGTAGGCTCTGCCTCGGGGTGATTCATTTGGTACTGTGTATGATGACTTGCTTTCGTCTCTTTTGTTGAGCTGTCCTAAAGAGCGTATTTGCGGTGGAGCATCAAAGCTAACTGCGAGCCGTTGCATATTACCTGCAACTGCAGCGCGGGATTCTGGTGACAGAGCGCTTTGTTCGAGCTCTGTAATTGTGGAGAGAAGTGAATCCTTACTGTGCATAAATTTAATAATTCTAGAAGCGTCGTCTATGGTAATGACATGCATTAGTGCATTTACAATGGATTCTTCTGGTTCGTCTTTTAAGCAGTCTTCTAAGCCCTCAATGTTAATAGTTCCGTTTCCGAGTAGGCGGTCGAATGTTTCTCTTTCCTGCTTGAGTAGTTTAAAAGCGACTTCTTGCTTGAGCCGGTTATATCCGCCATAAGAGTCCTTTGTTTTTTTTGCTTCTTCGCTTGAATTTTGCGCAAGCCAGGCAGCAAGATCCTCAAAAAGACGTATTTTAGCTGAGAGATCCTTGGTTGTTGAAACAAGTGTGACTGCTTTGTCTACTGCATTGTTTTCTTTTAAAGTGGGGTAGATTCTTTCTCGGACTTCAATGTCTTCAAGCGAGTAAAGAAGACTGTTGCTGTTTGAAAATCTTTTATCAAGGAGTGCATGCGCGAGTACATCAGAATTATCTTTTGGTATCTCAGCCATCATAATATCTTGGCGCACTTTGGAATATTCATCTGGTGAATAGACACTGGCTATCGCGTCTAAAATTTCTTTTGGGCGTTCTTGTCCGCGTATGTCTGCAATATCCAATCGTTGACGTAAGGCTTCAGTTAAATCACGCTGTGCGTTGTAATCTTTGGCTTGCTTTGCCTCATCAAGCAAACGAAGAAGATCTTCTGTGCTACGCCCCTCAGCAGTTATGACTTCATCTAGTTTGTCTAATGCGGAATTTTGAAGTAGGGCGATTGCTTGTATGGTATCCGCATTTTCTGTTTTTGGTTCCTGTTTTTGTGGTAGTACGGGTTCTTTAAATTGTGTTGACATATTTTGTTAATTATTTAGAAGATCTAATTTATGGTTTGCTAGAAAAAAACCAGGAATGTCGCGAGAGTCTCCATACTGGCCTAGTGGCATATCTGTTTCTTTTCCATGAGAATCAGACCCCCCAGTGTAGTGGAGTGATTGTTCCTTAACTATTTTTTTTAATAGATCTATTTGTTCGTCAGTCGTGCGATTGTGATAAACCTCAATTCCAGTTAATCCGATCTTAAGTAAATTATTTATTTCGAATTCATTAAGTGGTAGAGCGACAACACTCACAGATACAAAGGGGTGAGCGATAATTAAATCTTGAGCAACTCCTTTAAACTTTTTGATTAACCATTCGACCGTAACGCCGCTTCTTTCTACAGCACAAAGTTTACCGGGTGCCTGATATTTATAAAATACATCTTCTGGAGTTAGTTGTTTGCCAAATTTTTTTAAAAAAAAGTTTTGATTATAATCGTTTGCGCAAATATCAAGAGCAATTGTTAGGGTTGCTGGTTGCTTTTCGTTGAGGTGGAGACTTTTAGTTACTTTTAGGCCTGCTCTCAGGGAAAGCTCAATTGCTTGTTTCATTTCTTCTGCTTTTTGTGAATGAACAATCTCATTACGCTCTTTTATTATGTTGGCGGCCAAAGTTATATCAAAATTATAGGCTAAGACATGAATTTCGTTGTTGTTATATTTAGCTGTCAGCTCAGTCGCTGGTATAACGGTAATTCCCGAACCCTCAAGAGCTTCTTTTAGTTCTTGAATGCCGGAGACACTATTATGATCAGTTAAAGCGCAGTATTTAATTTGTTTTTCTTTTATAATTTTAGCTATTTGTAGCACTGATAATTTTCCATCGGAATGAGTGGAGTGTATGTGTAGGTCAATTTTAGACATAAAGTTGTCATTCTTTTTATGAGTAAATACCGAGTCGGCTTGCCGCGGGGTGATTTATTTTTGCATAAATATAAATAAATATGTTTTTGTTACGAGTTTATCATTAATAACATTTTAGCACAAAAGTAGCTGTTTGTGGAGATCAAAAAACACCTTGCTTTAAGGGAAGAGAAAGGTGTTTTTGTAGATTTTTTAAAAACCAGTTCCGTCAGAAAGGGTTGCTGGTGCACGGTAGCGGTTTTGTATTCTGTAATCTTTCTTTCGAGACGTTGCCTTATTTTAGCAAAGACTGGATAGACGTCAATTACTTTTTAGAAAGAGATATTAATGTCCAAAAAAAATAAAATATGGCCATTTTTAGTCATTTTTAATTTAATATAAAGTAATTTAGTAGGAGTTTTTTAGAGCGATAGCGAGGAGGGGATATTTCAAATTGTCTCGCCTCAGCGAGACCGCTTTTCTGTAACGAACAAATTTTATTTTTGTCTTGGCGAAGGGGCAAGGAAGGCAGGGGGTGAATTGCCCCGTAGCCAAGATGTCGTTATACTTTCCGTTGTCTCGTTCTGTTTTTCAAATATCGCTCAAGTGCTTCTTTGGAAGTCAACCAATCACGGCCTTCCTTGTATGCTTCTAGCTTTCCTTGCCTAGCTAGCAAATTTAAATATTTACTAGAAAAAGGTGTGGTTTTAGATATTTCAGTCAATGATGCAAATTTTTCCTGTTTTGTACTTGAAGGTGTTAAAGTTTTAAGATAAATATCAAGCGAGCGTTCTATTGATTGAGCGACAAATTTTATCACTGGTTCATATTCACCTTTATCCGCTTTATCTAAAACATCATAATATTTTTTTCGGTCGGTTTTCATAATTACGACCAACGGGTATCCAGCTTGCATTAGAAATAAATTCATCGTTAAGCGCGCTGTTCGTCCGTTGCCGTCAAAAAATGGATGAATGTGAACTAATTTATGATGTAACAAAGCAGAAAGCTCAATGATATCCAGCTTGTTTTTTTGTGAATTTAACCAAAGAATTAAATCCCTCATCAGATTTGGTACTTGCAATGCATCTAGCGGAGTATGATCTGCGCCGCCAATAATTACATTGGCGTTTCTATATCGTCCAGCCCATTCTTTATCAGTTTCTTGTAAAATAATTTGGTGCAAATTTTTTATGAGCATTTCAGAAACAGTATGTTTTTTGTCTTTATCTATCAAGTCATACAAATATTCCAGTGCGGCATGGTGGTCTTTTGCTTCCAAATGATCTTTTAAAGGTTTTCCTTTTACTGTCAGGCCTTCGTTTATAACCAAAAAAGTCTCTTTTAAAGTCAAAGAATTACCTTCAATTGCGTTTGAGTTGTAGGTCATCTCAATCTGGAATTTTTCCCGAAGTTTTTGTACTGCTGATTTTGGTAGGGGACGTAGTCTGTTGAGTTTGGTGAGTTTTTCTTTTAAACGGGTTTTTATGATTTGGGAAAGATAAGGCATAAAAATGCTTAATATGGTTTAGTTAAGTATTTGCAGTATACCATATTAAGGAATTATGTCAAATCTAGGCGAGTTGAAGCCGAGTATTTTTACTGATAACAAAAATGGCTATTTAAAGCCACTTTATAAATTTTATTTATCAGGTAAGAGTGTTTTCTTGTATGTTTTTAAAGTGATAACGGAGAGGATTATAACGTTCGCGTGTATGCGATGTTTTTGCCCGCTTCATTATTATTTAATAGTAGAAAAGGGCAAAAATATGGGTGAGAGAAAAAGTGTAACCGCTGAAAATTATTAACGCACTTTTTCTTGAACCGCATACACGCTGTTAGGCGATGTAATCTTACTTTTAAGGACACAAACCTTATTGGTACAGGACTTTTAGTTTTTTTATTCTGTCATTATAATCCAAAACATCCACGGAATCTAAAAATTGATTTACAGAACCAATCCTTGTTTTTTTAATAGCTTTGTTTTTTACGTTTTTCAAAATTTCATCCGCGAATTTACTGCCGCTAATGATCAAGTATGGTCTAGTAAAAAAGGTAGACACCTTGGTAGCAAGTGGTTTGGTAATTTTTAAATTATTATGCATTTCAGCTAATTCTGTAAAAGCTAGCGATAGATATTTTTCACGCACCTTCCATGTTTTAGCAGAAAGAATATTCTTTAATAAAGGATTCATTTTCTTTGTGCACGTGAGTTTCATGAAAGCCGTCCCAAACCACTTGCTATAAGGTGCGTAGGTTTTTTCCATTAAAAAACAAAGCGACATTATATTTCGGACTAAACGAGTGGCAATAATTTGTGAACCAATTTCATCTTTGAGTATGCCACATCTGCCTGCTAAGTGTTCTTCCTGTCCAATTTTTTGCCACTCGGCGGCAAGAAGATAAAACCAAATATCTTTTGGATAATATAAAAGTTTCTGTTGGATTTTTTTAACATTCAAATCATCAAGGAACATCTTGCCGCTGGTGATGGTTCTGAGTCGATGTTCTGAAAGTATTAACCAATCCAAGTGATTCATTTTTAATGGATTTAATCCAAGATACTCCTCGAAATAAGATTTGAGAGTATAAATATCTATTCCATGTGATTTTTTGTTTCCTCTCCCAAAAGTCGTTGGATAACCCTTGAACATTTTAGGAAGTTTCTTTGTTAGTTTGTCTAAAATGATTTTTTTATTTTTATAATCTTTTGGAGAGAGAAATAAAATAATCCGAGGACCCCAGTCATGGTCAGCAGATAGAGGAGTATCGAATCCTAAAACTTCAGAACCAGCACCAATTAGTCCGGCGGAATATTTAAGATGTGGAAAATCAATTTTTAGATTCTTTTCAATAATTTCTTTGAAAAACATTTCGCTTAATAAAAGTCCTGGTGTAAATTTTGTCATAAGGTTTGTGTCCTTATATTTTTTTAAAAGTAAGATTATTTCGCCTAACGCATGGAGTATATCTGAAGTTCCGCGATAGCGGGATTTGGATGAGTGGCGAGCCGAGCCACGAATCAGATATACTTCAGTTGCACGACCCGAGCGAGCCAGAAGTTTCTTCCCCTTATAATTTTTTGGCAATTTATTCTTTTGGTGATTCAGGCAGTTCACCGAGGGTTAAAAGACATTTTGCGAAATCGGAAGCAAATCCGATTATCCAGGGTTTAGAAATACCGGTCACTTTTGCGATTGCGGTTCGCACTTCTTTCAGATCTTTGGCTTCTTGTCGGGCTGCTGCTTCATAATCAACCTTCTCTCCACCATGACTTACCGCTACCAAAGATTGCAATCTCTCATGACCCAACTCCTTAGCGATATTCGCAGTCTGTTCTTTTGTTATTACTTTGAGCAATAATTCTGGGTCGGTAGGTAGCGAAATATCACTTTCGATTTGATGATAACCTTGGTCAACTATTCGCTCTTCAGGTGGCAAATCACCTTTAAATTTTTCTGGCATAGTTATTATGGTTAAATGATTAAAACTGACTAAATTATATCACAAGCTATATTCGACCTGAAATAAATTGCCAAAATCGAAAAAGATAAAGAAATTCTGGCTATTTCATATAACG
>LBYP01000037.1 GCA_000996245.1 Parcubacteria group bacterium GW2011_GWA2_40_23
GTTAGATTTGGACTTAATTTCAGAGAGATTTAGTTTATAGATGTCACATTCCAAAAACGTACTAAAAGTTCTTTGTGACATCTTCATAGAGCTTACCTTTGTCCACTTTTGAGATGTGAACTCTATATATCCTATTGAGAAAGTGGGGCTGTTGCGTATGTTCCCGACTTTTCTGCCGCTTCTTGACAAATTCCTCGCAATCCTATAATATATGCTCTAGTTGTATTGAAAACTGCCTTCTTGTATGCTAAACTTAAACTCAATGAACATTGTGGTTGTAAAAAGCCACGGTTTTGGTCAAACCACTTTATTGGCCTTTGATGCCGCCTCAAAGAGCGGAGGGATATTAACCATTAAGTGGTGCATTTCGTTTAAGAACCTACAAAACTTCGTTTGTCTGTTGAGAATTAGTTTAAATTGAGGTAATCAAGTCCTTTTCTTAGAAACTCCTTAAGGTTTTTTCTGCCAAACCATAGTTTTTTGATTTTAGGTAAGTGTTTTAACAACTCCGGATAACAAATGTTGCTGCCTACTCCAAGTTTCTTAAATTCGTCTTGCGAGAGAATCAAAGTATTAAAAAGCTCTGAAAGTTGCCAGACAGTTTCTTCGGGGTAGTTAATCGGAATAATAGATTTTTCCAGAAAACCATAAAACATAAAATGCAACATCTCGTGAGCTATGGTATTAAGGATTTCAGTCTTGCTCTTGAGGTAGAAAAATTGAAAACTTTTGTTTTCCAAAAAGCGGGGGTTAATGTTAAAAATTGAAAGAAAACCGGCATAGGGCGCTTTGGGCCAACGGTATCCCTCAAAGATGGTTTCAACTTTTTCGTAAAACTTTTGGTCAATTTTCTCCCAATTCGTTGTTGTTCTCAAAAGCACTGTTTTTATCTCTTTCTGATGATCTTGGTAATAATTATTAACAAACGAGTCAATAATTCTTCCACGAACCGGCTGTTTATTTTTGAGAATTCCCGAAAACTTTGGGTGAGTTTTGATTATTCCTTTTCCAAAATCAATGCCGCCAGCCTTGATAGACAAAAATTCAAGGCAAATTTTTTTATCCAACTTTTTATTCAAACTGAAAATAATGGTTGGTTTATTCATAGTGACTTACATTATACAGATTTTGGCAGAGTATGTTATAATTCAGATGGCGCGCCCTTTTTGCTCGGTTTGGTATGTCTCTTTTGGCTTTGTGCTATGGCCAGTTTAAAAAAATACAAATCAAAAAAAGAAAGGAAAGAAAATAATGAATACTGGTACTGTTCCCTCAGTAGCGCAGTTCGCTTCAATTAGGGGGAATCTTTTAATCAAATCCGTCGATACATCCAGTGTTTGTCAAACCTCTTGTACTCGTTGCGGTGCCTGTAATGCTTGCGGAACGTCCTGCGCCAAATGTAAAAGTGACAATTCCGCGACTTCTTTAATTGTACGAGCTACTGCTTAATTTCTGTTTTTGACGTTCAAAACTAACCTAGGGTTGGGAGTTCATTTTGCACTAAAACAAACCTCTCAACCCTTTTTTCATTTACAAATCAATAAAAATAAGGAGAGATAAAAGGTGAAAAAGCGCCTCTCTAGATTTGCTCATTTTTATCGCCTTGACGGATCGTTGGTAGTTTATAACGCCCTAAAACTGGGTGTTGTTATTTTAAGTCCCGAGCTTGAACCTATCATTAAAGCTCTCTCTACCCCAAAACTTGGGCAGGAAATTTTATTGTCAGATGATCTTTGTAGCAAGCTTGAAAAGCTGGAAATAATAGTACCTGAAGACTATGACGAGAATTTAGCCAGAGAACCATTCGTTAGGGTTTTAGATGATCTTCCGATCGGTGTTTTATATCTAGTTTTGACTGACAATTGCAACTTAAGATGCAAATACTGTTTTGAAACAGACGGTTGTTCTACAAGCCAAAAGAATACGATGACTCCAATCGTCGCCAAAATAGGTCTGGACCTTTTTGCAAGATCCTTGGGATGTAAAGCATGCGGGGATGTTCACCATAGCGGCGAGAATGCCCAGATTGTATTTTACGGCGGTGAGCCTACGCTTAATCCCAAAACATTAATTTATGCGTTGCAGTATATTGAGGAACTCAAAGAGAAAGGCGGATTGCCGGCTGAAACCGCAGTCAACATCAACACTAACGGCACACTGATTACCAAAAGATTAGCAAGGATTTTGGCTCAATATAATGTTTTGGTAGCGGTTTCGCTTGATGGTACCGAAAAACAACACGATAAAATGAGGGTATTCCCTAAGGATATTTCTTCATATGGACGAGTTTTGAAAGGCGTCAGATTGCTTAAAGAAGCCGGCGCCAGGCTTTCTGTCTCCATCACAGTTGGTCCTCATAACGTTGACAAATTGCCAGAAGCCTTGCTTTCGGTAGTTGATGCTACGGGGGTTACTGATGTGGGTTTTAATCTTTTAATGGAAGGCGGTGTTTTAGATTTGGCACCAGATTATCCTCAAAAAGCGGCAGACGCGCTTATTGAATGCTTTAGGATTGCTCGTGAGCGTGGAATTTACGAGGATCGGATGATGAGAAAGGTTAATGCCTTCTGCGACGGTGCTTTGTACTTAAATGATTGTGCTGGTTGCGGACAACAAATTGTGGTTACTCCAAAAGGTCAGGTTGGGGTCTGCCAAGGTTATTTGGGGAGGCCAAATCATTTTCTCGAACCTACCGTGAGTTTTGACCCGCGCACGCATCCTCTTTGGTGTGAATGGCGCCGGCGATCTCCACTTAATATGAGTCAATGTTTTGGTTGCGAGGCTTTGGGAATTTGCGGCGGCGGCTGTCCGCGCGATGCTCATTTGAAAAAAGGATCAATTTGGGAGCTAGACGATAGATTCTGTATGCATGCTAAAACAACCCTAAGATTTTTGCTGGAAGAAGTGGTGAGAGTAACAAATAGTAACAAGATATAGGCAGGCGGTTTTTTTGCACACGATCAATTAACAACCGCTTGCCCTTTTTTTAATCTAACGAGAAAGAAATTCCAACCAAAAATTTTCTAGCTTTTCCAATGAAGCTCCATAGATTTTTTCCATCGCCAATGATAAATCGTTTTTAACCAACCAGACTTTGGCAAATTTCTCCCAATCATAATCATCAATAAGCCATTTTACAAAAGAGTCGCGGCTACTTTGATCTAAAGACCTAGCCAAGCCTTCAGAAAGGAACTTATAGGAATTGGTAAAACCGCTGTTCCAGTAAAAAGAGAGAATGTGGGTTAGCTCGTGGCCTGGGGTTGAATCATGCTTTTCATTATAGACGGTAAAGATAGTGAGGATTGGCGCGAGGGCTTGGTTCGGACTTACATCTCCAAGAAGCTTAATACCCTTTTCCTCTGATTCCAAAAAGAACCAGCGAATTT
Organism: Parcubacteria group bacterium GW2011_GWA2_40_23; assembly: GCA_000996245.1. Lineage (GTDB taxonomy): Bacteria > Patescibacteriota > Patescibacteriia > UBA11705 > JABHMO01 > GWC2-39-14. Next base: position 3,387 of record LBYP01000037.1, read on the forward strand.
TTTCAGGAAGTTGGACCTGGAAAATTTTGTTAAGGGTTAAAAAAGCCTTTTCCCGCCCCATGCTTAACCTTTGAATGTTTTCTTTAACGAAGCCTTTTGGCGGGTAGAAGAAGATAAAATTTTCCGTTTCCAGTTTATCCCACAACTTTTCTGTCATTAATTGAATTATATCAGAGAGTTAAACCCTTGACAATCCTTATCCCATAGAGTATGCTCTCTTCATCTTGCCCCGATGGTAAAAGTATGATAAATTCTAAGCTAATGAACATTGTGGTTGTAAAAAGCCACGGCTTTGGCCAAACCACTTTATCGGCCTTTGATGCCGCCTTAAAGAGCGGAGGTATCTTTAACTACAATTTAATACTCTTTCTCCAAGTAGCACTTTAACATAAATATCCCCAAAACTTAAGAAAGGAGTGTAAAATAGTCCTATGTCTCGCAAATGTAGATATTAATCCCGGCGATCGGGAGGCTATCTGTCAAGGGATGATGGAGCCGATTGGCTTGGAATCAAAAAGTAGCAAGCAAATTATAGTTCATCGTTGCACGCAATGTCATGCGCGCAAAAGAATTAAGGCTGCGCTCAATGACAATTTTGAAGTTCTCCTTCAACTTTCAACCAAGCCATTATTAAGAAGTAAAAATTAAAAAAGAAAGGGTTGAATGTAAGTAACCTTTATCTCCCCGAATGTTCCATAACGGTGAAGCTATAAAAAAAATGATAAAAGGAGGTTGATGGTGTCAAAGATTTGTGCTCCAGTGGATTCTAATTTTGGAACAATTGCCAGTAATTACAATCGATATCTTCGTCGTCCAGACGGAAAATACATCTATCACGATTCAATACCCCATTTAGTGCATATTGAAATGACTTATGCTTGTAATACCTCTTGTTTGGGTTGCTACAATCCAATGCGTTCAAAATTGGGGGATCTAACAATCATTGATGAAATTGTTCGCGCGGTAGCCAACAGTCAGATTCCCCATGTTTATTTGATTGGCGGTGAACCCAGTTTAGTGACAGAGGAAAAACTTAATTGGTATATTGAACTGCTAGCTCCGCATTCATCAGTAACGATTGTAACGAATGGAATTAAGTGCTTAAAAAGTATTTCTCCGAGGTTGGCTTGTTTTGGCGTACCTCTGCATGGTGATAATGCAGCTACTCACGAATTCTTCAATCGTTATCCTGGGAGTTTTCAGATAGCCCAAGAAACAATCCGTTATTACGTAAGCCAAGGCCATGATGTCCGTTGCATACCTGTATTAACAGGTTACAATCACGATCAAATTTACAACATTTGTAAACTGGCGGTAAAACTGGGCATGGAGTCGGTATTTGTTGACCGTTTTGAAGATGGTGGAATTGGGGCATCTTTTTCTGGTGAATATCAACTTAAGCCTACCCTTCAACAGTTTCAGATAGCCGTTGGGCAAATGTTAAAAGCGCGTGAAGATTTCCAGAAGCTTGGTGACCGCGTCGGCTTTGGAACGGCTGTCCCGTTTTGCTTAGATGAACGGATGATTTTAGCGGGAATGACCGCGGATTGCGGGGTGGGTAGCAGTTTTGTTGCTATCAATCCGGCGGGAGAGGTTAGGATGTGCAACCAATCTCAGCTTGTTTTTGGCAATGTTTTGGAAGAACCATTGGAGGTTATTTGGAACAAACCGGTAATGGATATTTTCCGGGATCTTTCTTGGGTAGATGAACCTTGTGCTTCTTGTGAATTGTTGTTGGAGTGTACTGGCGGATGCAAGGTAGATGTAAACCATTCGGATAAATTTTGCATTGATTACAGCGTAAGAAAAATGCCTGGGTTAACTCCGAGTATGGCAGAAAAATTACGGGGGTGTGAATTAACCAACAGTTACCCTTTGGCGTATCGTAGGATTAAACCCAATTACTATACCAAATTAATTCTTAGACATCCTGAAAAGTTTCTAGTTACTCGTTACCAAACGATCAAACTAGACGAGGCCGCTTTGTTGATTATGCAAGAAATACTCAAGGAAACGGTTTTTGACGAAGATGATTTAGTTCGGCGGTTTGAAGCAATGGTTGAAGAGAAGGAGATTCGGCTTTTTGTGAGCAGGTTACTGCAGGTACAGGCGGTTGATTTAGTGGGAGGGGCGGAAAATGGCTAAATTGCGTGAGGTTCATTGGGAGGTTACTAACCGGTGTAACTTACGATGCAAGACTTGTTTGCCAATGTCCGGACCACCCAGACCAGGCGAGCTTACTACCCGAGAAGTATTGGCCGCGCTTGAAAAATTAAGATTGGCCGATGTTACATTTTTAGGCTTCACCGGGGGCGAACCATTTCGTCGTCCGGATTTTCTTTTTATCCTTACACATGCCGCTGCTCTGGGCTTTCAAGTCAGCGTCATTTCAAACGGGACTTTATTGGATGACAAAAGTTTAACACTTGTTAAGAAGTTAAAGGTTCGTCTGGGAATCAGCCTGGACGGAACCAATCCGTCCGTGAACGATCGTTTGCGTGGCCCTGGAACTTTTGAAAAAGTTCTGCAGGCGTTAAAGGCATGCCAGATCCTCAGTTTACCGGTGCAGCTTTATTTCACGTTTAACCGGATTAATTTTTGCGAGCTTCCAAAGCTTGGGAGTTTTGTAAAAGGGTATGGTTGTCAAAGCTTGCATATTAGCGAATTGACTTTAGGAGGCCGGGCATTGCAATTTGCAAAATTGCTAAACTTGACACTTGAGCAAAAGGCAAAAACCATAGCCGTTGTAACCAAGCTGGCAAAAGAAGGTTTCAATGAAAAACTTTCCAAACCAGACGATTCTTGCTGGTTGGACGGTGCCTCGCTTTTTTTAACAGCCGATGGTAGAATATATCCTTGTACCGAGATTTGGCAGCGTCGCCCAGATTTTTCGCTTGGGAATATACGCTCGTATGATTTAGCGCGCTGGCCAAATTTTTCCGGTAAACGCAATGTTCTGCGGGGTAATTGTTGTTACTCGGTCTTGGGTAGTAAACGTATAACGCTGGTCATTAACAATTTGCAAAAATGCGCCTTTTTTGGCCAAACTGGAAAGGAGAGTTAATGATTTTAGGAAAACTTTATCTAGGGCTGGATGGATTCTGGCAAGACTTTAACATCGCTGCTGCCTGTGCGAATTGCCAGGATCCCGATTGCGTAGGTTATGTCTGGCTCTTGAAGGAAGAGGCTGATTCGTTGTATGAGCTTGGAGTGCCAATCATTGAAATTAATGATGGGCCTTGTTTTATACATTCCTTTCCGCAAGCTCTCGGTGGGGGCATTGACTTTTCGTATCGTTACCCGCCATGCAATCAACTTTGCCAGGGAACGCGGCGTTGCAGTATTTACGAAAACCGGCCGCTTGTTTGTCGTTTATATCCTTTGGCGTTGGAAATGCAGCCAAATGGAATGGTGATGTGGGTTTTGCATCAAGACTGTGAGTTTGTCCGTAGGCAAAAAAGACTGGGGTTGCTGACGGACTTTGAAGAAGTCGCCCGTCGGGTTCTTAGTAGAATCCCTCAGGTAGTATTGACTAAACTAGTTATTACCTATCGGGCGGTTTATGACATTTCACTTTTTCCTGACGGTCCAAATCAAACAAAAATAATCAAGGAGGCAGAAAATGTCTAAATGCAAAGCAGTTGTGGATAGCAAGAAAGTGACCAAGCTGACGGTTAAGGTTAAACCCAAACCACAGCCTGCGTCGCCTTCAGCTTCCCAGCCAAAAACCAAGTGAGAGAGATCTATTTTATTTCAGGGCAGTAACAATAACCCCAGTTTGTTGCTGCCTTTTTTATTATCTGGTCTGCCTAGGACCGGATAGACCCCTCTTACGCCTTGAAGGTGTATGAATGGATCATACAATAGAATAACTATGAAGTTACGTTATCTTTGGCCGAAAAGGTACACCCTCGCTCTTTTCTTTAACAAACGAGCCGCGAATCAGACGAAACGCAAGCCTCCGTTCTAATTTGTACACCATCGGCGTACCGATGAGTAAATTGCACTTCGGACACTTTAGGTTGGGCATGTCCTTTTTTCCTGTACTCTTGAGATGTAGCTCGGACAATTCTTTCGGATCTAAAATTCTATCGAGATACAGCCTTATTAGTGAACCGCGCCCATCCTTTTGATAGAGAGCAAAGTGTTGCCAGCATCTACTGCAGTAGAGGTCAAGAAAATGAGGATTACCGCCATGGGCATTCACATACTTGTCTTTTTTGAGTGTGTGTTGTACGCTCTTTTGGTCGGTCATGTTTGTCTCCTTATTTTTTGATTGTCAGAGAACACCTTTGACTAAACACTCTAAATACATCAGTTTTCTTTTTTCCGCAAGCCCTAGTCTTGACAATCCTTACCCCATAGAGTATACTCTCGCTGTTTAGCACCCTTTGTTTTGGGGATTT